>JBAVBF010000692.1:0-3765 GCA_049586115.1 Thermoanaerobaculia bacterium
ACCTCAAGTACCCCGAGGATCTCTACAGCCGCTTCGAGCAAACGGCCGGGCGCATCGTCGAACTGACGGTCGGACCGAACGCCGATGGCAGCGGCTCGCGCGTCGTCAAAGTCGTTCCGATCGAAGACGAATCGAATCTCCGGAATCGCGATTGGGTCGAAGGTAATCTGCGCAAAGTCACCGAGGCCACGAACGGGCGGGTCGCGTACGTGTATGTACCGAACACCGCCGGCGCCGGCTACACCTACTTCAAGCGCTACTTCTTCCCGCAGGCGGACCGCGAGGCCATCATCGTCGACGAGCGCCACAACGGCGGCGGAAGCGTGGCCGACTACTACATCGACATCCTCCGCCGTCCGATGATCAGCCATTGGGCCATGCGCTACGGCGCCGATCTGAAGACGCCGCTGGCGTCGATTCAAGGCCCGAAGGTGATGCTGATCGACGAGACTGCCGGCTCCGGCGGCGACCTGCTTCCGTGGATGTTCCGCAAGCTCCAACTCGGCACCCTCGTCGGCAAACGGACATGGGGCGGCCTGGTCGGCATCCTCGGATTTCCGACACTCATGGACGGCGGCAGCATCACCGCGCCGAACCTCGGCATCTGGACTCCGGAAGGCTTCGTGGTCGAGAACGAAGGCGTTCCGCCGGACGTCGACGTCGAGCAGACGCCCGCCGACGTCATCGCCGGACGCGATCCGCAGTTGGAGCGGGCGATCGATGTTGCGATGAAACAGCTCGCCGCGAATCCGCCGCAAAAGGACGTTCGTCCGCCGTTCCCGCTTCGCGCGCCGAGCGCGAAGAAGTAGCCGATCCTGTATTTTTTCGCCGCCGTGAGCGACTCAAAAGCAAGACGTCATTGTAGTTGAGCGAGTTCACGGCGGCGATCAACTGGACAAACCAGCCGCAGTGAAGTGCCGGGGGATCATCGTGGTCCCCCGGCAGATTCGGTCGCGACGCAACCGATCGCCGGTCGTGCAATTGACGCAATCGCGCGGCATAACTACCATGTCGCCGAATGACGGTCGTCGATCCCGACAACACACAAACCTCCCGCCGCCGCCTCCTCGAAGCCGGCAAAGCGCTCTTCGCCCGCTTCGGATTCGAGCAGACTTCGACCGCGATCATCGCCCGCGAAGCCGGCACCTCGGAGTCGCAACTCGTCCGCTACTACAAGGGGAAGGCGGGCCTGCTCGAGGCGATCTTCAACGATTGCTGGGCCGGGCTCAATCAGCATGTGCAAGGCGTCGTCGTCGCCGCGACCGACGCCCGCGAGGCGCTGGCCGGCGTCCTCGAGACGGTCACCGAGGCGTTTGGACGCGACGCCGATCTCGCGTACCTGCTCCTTTTCGAAGGACGCCGCATCCGCGGCGGGAGCTCGGAGGTCCTGCTGTCGAAAGGCTTCATCGACTTCGAAAACCTGTTGCGCGTTCTCATCCATCGCGGCAAACGCGACGGCACATTCCGCACCGACGTCAGCGACGAAGCGATCGCCTCGGCACTCCTCGGCGCGACGGAGGCGATGATTCGCGATCGCCTGGTCGCGCAACGCGCAGGAAGACCGAGCCCGTACACCGATCAGGAAATCCGCGCGATCTTTTTCGCGCTCCTGATCGGATTGCGGCAGGAAGCGCAGACGCAGATCAACGCGAGTTGAAACATGAGGAGCGCGCGCTACGTCGCCGGAGGCGTCTCGGTACGGTAACCGGTAGTCGCGTGCGGAGCGCGACTTCTGCCGCGGTCGGAAAATGGTCGCGTTCGTGGTTCCGGTGGTCGCTTGCTTCGCTCGGACCACCGGCTACCGTACGTGACGCCTCCGGCGTCGAAGTTCAGACCCTCTTCGCCTCGATGACGCCGAACATCCCGCCCGTCGGAATCACGCGCTCGACTTCGTAGCCGCAGCGTTGCAGCAGCGCGATGTATTCGCCGGCGGTGCGTTCGCGGCCGCCGAGCATGACCAGCATGTTCATGTCCATCAACGTGACCGGCGACGGCTGCGGCGTGTCGGGCAGAAGGCCTTCGACGAGTACGAGGCGGCTTCCTTCCGCGGCGCCGCGATGGACACTCCTGACGATCTCTTCGCACTTGTCGTCAGGCCAGTCGTGCAGGATCGACTTGAGGAGATAGAGGTCGCCGCCCGCCGGCATGTCGGTGAAGAAATCTCCGCTGATCAGTTCGATGCGATCGGCCATGCCGCTGTTCGCGACAGCAATGCGCGCACCTTCGATGACGTCGGCGCGGTCGAAGAGGACGCCGCGCGCGTTCGGAGCGCGGCCGAGGATGCCGCGAAGCAGCACACCCTCGCTGCCGCCGACGTCGACGATGCGTTTGGCATCGCCGGGATCGTAGACGCGTGCGACGTCGGCCGAGGCGATCGCGGAGAGGTTGCTCATGCCGCGGGCGAAACAGCGGCCTTCCTCGACGTTGGTAGCGTAGTAATCCCACGGATCGACGCCGAGCGTTTCCTTCGAGATTGCGCCGCCGCGTTTCACTGCGTCGACAAGACGTCCCCACGGCAGCCAATGTCCGGGCGCGGTCTCGGCGATGACGAAGTCGCGCAGCGTGCCGGGCGTGTTGGCGCAAAGCGTCTCGCCGAGCGGCGTCAGCGCGAATTCGCGCGGCGCGGTTTCAACGACGAGTCCGATCGTTGCCGCCGCTCGGAGCAGGCGATGCAGCGCACTCGCATCGGCGCTGCACTCTTCGGCGAGATGATCGACCGACCGCGTGCCTGCCGCGATGAGATCGGGAACGCCGAGCTGCGCGACGGCGCTCAGAATCTGCGAAACCCACATGCCGGTCAGCATCTGCAGAATGACGGCTTGCGGCGGCGGTGTATCGATGTGCAGCGAATCAGTCATGAGTCTCTCTCCTGCTCGTTTTGGCAACGCTACGCGGCGCGTGCGCCGCCGGATTGCTATCGCGACAGCGCGTCCGTGAGAATCCGCGCAAACGCCTCGGCGGGGCTGTCGCCGACGCGATACTCCTCGCGCGGCATCACGTAGTTGAAGATCGGCCGGCCGTTCTTTTTCACCGTCGCGTTCGCAGAGCGGCTCTTGCGGCCGAGGCCGTGCCGGGCCACGGAACCGGTGAAGCGGATCTCGATCGGCGCACCTTCACCGATGCTGATGCCGCGACCGCGTAAGGCGTTCGACAGCTCGAGGATCATCTCCGCATCGCCGCCGGTGACCGCGACGCGCGTGACGCCGCCGATTTGCTGGTGCAGCGCCGCGATCGCGGATTCGTTCGCGCCGCCGTCGCCGCGTTCGCGGAAGGTGGGAACGCTCGATGGTGCAGGCTCCGGTTCGGGCTGCGGCTCTGGTGCTGCGGTCTCCTCGACCGGCGCCGGCTCCGCGATGACCGGGGGCTTCGGCTTCACCGGCGCGTGCGTGGCGGTCGGAGGCGGAACGATCACCGCCGAGGAGGTCGTCGCCGGAGCGATGGTCGTCGTTGTCGCGGCTGTCGTTGTTGTGTCGACGATTACCGACGCCGGCGGCGTGACGTCGACCGATGTCTGCGACGGTTTCGCGGTCGCTGCTGATGTCGTCATCGTTGTCGTACTCGCGGTCGTCGCGGTGGTCGCGCCGCTGAACGAGCTGCGGAACTTCATGAATGCCATGACGCCGGCGGCGCCGATCGCGCCGAGAAAGAGAAGCACGATGATGCTAAGCGCGATGATGGTGCCGGTGTTGCGGCTCGGCGCTGCGGGCGGCATCGGCATCGGATCGACGATCGTTGGCGGCGCATCGACATTGGGCGGAACCGGCG
>JBAVBF010000693.1:0-6749 GCA_049586115.1 Thermoanaerobaculia bacterium
AGGAGGTCCTTCGACCGTCCTGCGCTGCTCCGGCTTCGCCTGCGCAGCTTCGGCGGCTCAGGATGACAAATCCTCACTTTTTCCGCGGCTCCTTCGACGACGCTTTTTTCGCGTGCCGCGCCTGGCCGAGGGTGATGTTGATGGGGTGGGCGCGATCGAGGAAGGGGACGGGCGGTTTCGCGCGGACGCCGAGTTGCCGGCGCACCGCCAGCAGCGTTTCATCCTCGGCATGCGACTTCAGTCCCTGCTCGATCGCGTCGATCGCCTTCTTGCGATTTCCGGCGGCGACGTAGACGCGGGCCAGGTTCGCGTAGTGATCGGCGTTGTAGAACTGGAGCTCGATCGCGAGTTTGCAGAGATCGATGGCCGGCTTGAATTTTCGCTGCATCATCGCCAGGCAGAGTCCGAAGTGCGAGAGTCCGGTGGCGGTCTTCGACGAGAGCATCGGCGACGGCGGTTCTTCGCTTCCGTAGATTTCGAGGAACAGCGTCAGCGCGCGCAGGTACTCCTCGGCCTTCGTCAGGGCGACCGCTTCGTCGATGCGTTTGAGGATGTCGGTCATCAGAGCAACTCGCGCGAGCGCAGCCGCCGCACGAATCGCTCGATACGCTCGCGCTCCGCGTCGTCGGCAGCGGTGAAGCGGACTCCGTATTTTGCAGTGCCGCCGGTGAACTCGGCGCGCAGCACGTCGCTCTCGAGTTGCAGCGGCTTCGGATCGCCCGGGAGATAGAAGTGCAGCCGCAGTTTTCCTTCGCCGGGAAGCACGCGATCGACTTCGATGAACATGCCGCTCGCGGAAATGTTGATGCTCCGGCCGATGATGAAGCGTCCGTTCTTTTCGACGGAGACTTCGATGCGCGTCAGCGTGCGCAGCTCGCGGCGCGATGGGATCGACGTCAGTCTCGCGACTTTCGAATCGAGCTCGTGGCGCTGCAATGGACGATAGATGACGTCGTTGCAGCCGGCGGAGAGAGAGAGCTCGGCCTGTTCCGGAGTGTCGCGTTCGCAGACGAGCAGCAGCGACATCGCGCGCGTCGACGCATCGGCGCGGATCTCGCGGCAGAATTCGGGAGCGGTCATGTCGAAGAGATCGAACGCGAACATGATCAGTTGCGGACGATCGCTGCGCGCGATTTCCAATCCTGTGGTGCCGGTCAGCGCCGTGGCGATCGTGGCCTGGCGGCGGCGCAGGATCGATTCCTGAAACAGCAGCGAGCCGCGCGAATGATCGACCAGGAGGATGCAGCCGGCGCCAGGCTTGCTCACGCGGCGGAGATCTCCCGAAGGCGGCCGATGTTGCGTTTCAAATCGTCGACGAGCAGCGCGATGTGCTCTTTCGTGTTGGAGCGGCCGAGGCCGAAACGGATCGAGCCGTAGGCAAGCGATTCGGGGACGCCGATCGCCGTCAACACCGGCGACGCGCTGCGCTCGTTGGAACTGCACGCGGAACCGGACGACAGCGAGAAGTGACGGAGCGCCATCATCACGGAGTCGGATTCGACGCGATCGAAACTGACGTTGAGATTACCCGGCAGCCGTCGTTCGCGCGGGCCGTTCACGAACGCCTCCGGCACCTCGGCGATCACGCGATCCCACAGTTCGTTGCGAAGCCGCGTCAGCCATTCGCTTTCGGCGGCCATCTCCTCGCCACGAATGCGGAACGCCATGGCCATGCCGACGGCGCCCGGTACATTCACCGTCCCGCTGCGCGCCCCTTTTTCCTGTCCGCCGCCGAGCATGACCGGCTCGATGCGGATCCCGCGCCGAACGATCATGCCTCCGACGCCTTTCGGCCCGTAGAGCTTGTGCGCGGAGAAGGCGGCCATGTCGACGTTGGTCATGTCGATCGGGACTTTTCCCGCGGCCTGCGTGACGTCGCTGTGAAAGAGAACGCCGCGCTCCCGGCAGATCGCGCCGAGCTCCGCGATCGGCTGGAGCGTTCCGATCTCGCCATTCGCGGCTTCAACCGCGACGAGTTTCGTGTTCGGTCTTAATGCGCGTTTCAATTCGTCGGGATCGAGAAAGCCTTCTCGGTCGGGCGTCAGCAGCGTGACTGCGACGCCATGCTTTTCGAGTCGTTTCGCGGGGACGACGATCGATTTGTGCTCCATCGCCGAGGTGATGAGGTGATCGCCGGGCGCGAGGAGATTGAGGGCGATGTTGTTCGACTCGGTCGCGCCGGCGGTGAAGTAGACCTCGTTCAGCTGCACGCCGAAAAATCGCGCGATGCTGAAGCGCGCTTCCTCGACCGCGTTCGACGCCCGCCGCCCGTGCTCGTGCGTCAGCGACGCGGGATTGCCGAAGTTCTCGCTGAAGTAGGGGAGCATGGCCTCGACCGCGCGCGGATCGACGGGCGTGGTGGCGTGGTGGTCCATGTAAATCGGCAGCTCGGGCATTGCACGAAATGATAACCGCGTCACTGTCATCCTGAGCCGCCGGAGCGACAGAGGCGAAGCCGAAGCAGCGGAGGACGGTCGAAGGACCCCTTTAGTGCTCGCCTCGTGAGAAAGCCGCCACCCAACCGGGTTAACAGGCTGGGGGTCCTTCGACCGTCCTGCGGCGCTTCGCGCCTTCGGCGGCTCAGGATGACAGCTACCGCCTTCTGCGGCGCCGCTTCGCCGGCGTCTTCGGTGCCTCGGCATCCGCCGCGCGGCGAACGCGTTGCGCGAACTGCTGCCACTGGCGAAAGACGTCCACGTACTTGCCGGACGACAGCGCGTACAGCTCGAGCAGCGCCAGCGCGTCATTGAACGGTTCGCGGTAGACGAAACGGAATTGCGCGCGGCGATCGGTGGGAGGCTCCAGCAGGCGCCACAGCGTGTCGAGCGCGGTCTCGATCTGGTGCCGCGTTCCGGCCGCGAGCGACATGCGCGTGCAGATCGGCTGGATCAACTCGCGGATGAAGAGGATCACTTCGCCGATCTTCATGCGCGACTCGCGGCTCGCTTCCTCGCGCTCCAACTCCTCGAGAATCCACGGCAGAAACATCACGGACAGCATCACCGGATCGGAGATTTTTCGTCCGGCCTGCACCGTGCGATCGAGGACTTCCAGCATTTTCCAGAAGTACGGCGCGCGGTCGGCGGCGATCGCTTTCGAAACTTCGGGGAGGAGCGGTTCGAGCAGACCGCTGTCGACCAGCAGCCGGACCGCGCCGCGCGACCAGCCGCGGCGGAGCAGATCGAGGATCTCCTCGGAAACGCGCGGCGGCGACGCTTTCAGAATGTCGTTCTTGTGCCGAAGGATCGCGGCGTACGTGGCCGGCTCGATTTCAAATCCGAGGCGTGATGCGAATTCGACGGCGCGCATCATCCGGACCGGATCTTCGCGGAAACGGACATCGGGATCGCCGATCACGCGCACGCGCTTCGCTTCGAGGTCCTCGAGACCGCCGACGTAATCGATCACCGAGAAGTCGGCGATGTTGTAGAAGAGCGCGTTGATCGTGAAGTCGCGGCGCCGGGCATCCTGCAGCGGCGATCCGAACGTGTTGTCGTCGGTGATCAACAGCTCCTCGGCGTCCTCATTGCGCTCCGGCTCGCGGCGGAACGTGGCCACTTCCACGAGCATGTCCTGAAAGATGATGTGCACCAGCCGGAAGCGGCGCCCGATGATCCGGCTGTTGCGGAACAGCCGCCGGATCTCGGCCGGATGGGCGTCGGTAGCGATGTCGAAATCCTTCGGCGTCCCGTCCATCAGCAGATCGCGCACGCTGCCGCCGCACAAGTACGCCCGATAGCCGGAGCGATGCAGGCGATAGAGAACCTTGAGGACGTTCTCCGGAATGCGCCGCCGCGAGATGGGATGGTCGCTGCGGTCGATGATGACGCCTGGATCGTCGGCCTGTGTGACCGCCACCTCCGGCGCTGCATCGTCAGTCACTTCGATCTCCGGTGCGACACCCTCGCTCATGGACTCTCGCCGGCCTCGCCCTCGGGCGTCAGGCCCGGTGTGAAATGGTATTTGCTGTCGACGATGAAGAAGGTCCGTTCCCATCGCGATTTCGTGAAGAAGTGGACGGCCACGCCGAGAAGCTCTTTGATGCGCGCGGATGGGGGAGCCTCGGGCGAGGCGGGCGTTCCTTCGAACGACCAATAGACCATGAACGCGCGGCCTTTGATCATCGATCGCGGCACCGTTCCCCAGTAGCGCGAGTCGCTCGATCGATCGCGATTGTCGCCCATCGCAAAGTACTGCCCCTCGCCTACGGTGTACGGCCCGAATTGGTCGCGCGACCGATACGGTTCGGGAAGCTGCGGCTTCGGCGGATAGATCATCGGATCGACGTGGATGACGTACGGTTCTGCCATCGGTTTGCCGTTGATCGAGACCACTTTGTCGCGCACTTCGACCGTGTCGCCAGGCAGGCCGACCACGCGCTTCACGAAGTCGGTATCGGGCTGGAGTGGATAGCGGAAGACGATGATGTCGCCGCGCCGGATTTCGCGCAGCGGCAGCATTCCGCCGAGCGTCGTGCCGGGTCCGTAGATGAATTTATTGACGACGATGTGATCGCCGACTTTCAGATTGTCTTCCATCGATCCGGTCGGGATCTTGAACATCTGAAAGGCGAAGATGCGGACAAAGTTGACGAAGATGACGGCGATCAGGAGCGCTTCGTAGTACTCACGGATCGTCGATTTCTTTTGAGTTTCATCGACGGCCATTCGGCGGGGGTGTTCCCTTCAGGTCGTCCGCGATGTACGCGGCGGCAAATGATTGTACGACAGCGGGTCGGACGCGGACGGTGTTTCCGTGCCGCGTGTAGTGATGCAGCGGGAGGTTCGGATCGGTCGCGATGATGGTCGCCGCCGCATCGTGGTCCGCTTGCCGGTTGGTGGCGTCGACGATGTAGGTGCGGTTCCCGTCGATCCACGGAACGTTTCTGATCGCGTTACGGAAGTTGTCATCAACATGCGGCGTGATGGCGATGGCCACGCGTGCGCTGCGCATCAACGCGGCGCGCGCGTCGTTCCAGGCGAACGGCTTCGGATCGAGCCAGATCACCAGCGGAAGCTTTTCGTTGTACCGCATCTCATTCGGCCGCATGACCAGGACGCCGCCGATCGGTTCGAGCGAAACGGAAAGCCAGTCCGACGACGCCACCAGTTCCTGGCGCTGCTCGCCCGCGTAGGTCATCGACACGAGATGCTGCGAGGCGTCGGGCGACTCGATCAACAGCGCAAACCGATCCGCTTGCGGCTCCCAGCCGAGGGCGTCGACCTGCGTTCGCTGCAAGTCCACCGAGAGGGGAGTGGCGGTCGGGATGTGCACGGTGCGAACGATGCTTCCGGTCGCCGTTTGCAGGATGTAGCTCACCTTGTTGCCGCGCGGCGCCCACTGCGCATTCACCTCGTCGGCCGGATCTTCCGGGATCCAGTGGATGTCGCTGCCGTCCATGGAGACCAGCCCGACGTCGAAGTTGTTCGTCCGTTTCGCCGAAAACACGATCTCTTTGCGGATCAGCGAGACGTCGTACGAATCGATTGCGGCGAACGCCGGCGTCAGCGGTTTGCTGCCGTTGAAGAGGCGGTTCTCCGAGATCCGGATAGTCGCGACGTTCGGCTTGGCCGCGCATCCGACCTGCACGCAATAGTCGCCGACCAGCGAGGCTTTCGGGACGGTTTCCCAGCCCCTCGGAAACCAGAGAGGAGCGCTGACGCAGCCCGTCAGAAACAGCAGACTGACGAGCTTCCAATCGCTTCGTTTACAGAGCACGGCCGGGATTCTAGCATGTCGCTCTAACCTATTGAAAATACAGGCGCAAATAGCTGTAAACAGTTGGCGGCCATATTGCTAAATAACCTGTAGAAAACGAATGAGGAGCGACTACTCAATGGACCTTCAGAACGAGCTGTTGGAGTCCGGAAAACAACACCAAAAAGGTGGCTGGAAAGCCACCGTGGTCTCACTCGGCGTGCATGGCGCCATCATCGCGCTGATCGTCTTCATCTCGACGCAGGCGACCCAGAAAGTCGCGGCCGAGGACAAGCCGATTCGTGCGTTCCTGTCGTCGAAAGCAGCGCCGCCGCCACCTCCGCCTCCACCGCCTCCCCCGGCCGCCTCGCATGCGAGCTCGACTCCGAAAGTCGTGAAGCCGGTGCAGGTGCCGCATCAGACCTTTGTGCAGCCGCGCGAGATCCCGAAGGAAGTCCCGAAGGTGAGCATCCCCACGCCGACAAAGGTCGTCGAAGCCGATCCCACTCCGGCAGAACCGTCGAATGATCCTCCCGGCGCGCAGGAAGGCGGCGTTGCGGGCGGCGTGGTCGGTGGAGTCATCGGAGGCCAGCAGGGCGGTACGGTCGGCGGCGAAGTCGGTGGCCAGATCGGCGGCGTCCTCGGCGGTGAAAAGGGCGGCGTGGTCGGTGGAACCGTTGGAGGTACCGGAACCGGCGAGGGGGACAAACCCGCGCCGCCTCCCGCACCCGAAACGAAGGACGAAGGACCGCTTCGCGTCGGTGGCGACGTCAAGGCGCCGGTCGCGACGGCACGCGTGAAACCCGACTACACCGACGCCGCCCGCAAAGCGCACATCAACGGCGTCGTGATCGTCGAAGCCATCGTCAACAAGCAGGGCGAAGTCGAGCAGGTGAAGGTCCTCAAAGGCCTGCCGATGGGGCTCAGCGAACAGGCTGTCGAAGCCGTCAAGAAGTGGCACTTCCGCCCGGGTACGCTCAATGGCGAACCGGTCGAGGTCATCTTCAGCCTGACCGTGAACTTCACGCTGGAGTAGCGATTAAGCAAAAAGC
>JBAVBF010000694.1:0-1541 GCA_049586115.1 Thermoanaerobaculia bacterium
GTGCGGGAGTGCGCCGGCCAATGAGGATGGCCTGCTCACGCCACGCGATCGCGCGCGGGTTCGGAACGTCGTTCGTTTTCATTCAGCGCGGCGTCGCGAAAGCATTCGCCGCACAGCAAACGTCCGCCGACGCGAACGGCGCCCCCTAGGTGAAAGCACGACTCGCAACGAAGGAGTGAGGGCCGTCGCGAGGCGGAGAGAAGCGGAAGTGGGTACTTGGCTGGTCTGCCCATGTTGAAGTCTCCATTGAGACATGGGCGGCGGCCACGCGCCGCCGCCCCGATCGGGGAGGTTGAACAATCAGAACGCGACGGTCGACGTAACGACGCCGGTGCTGCTGATTGCGACGAGATTCCGGGTGGCCGTGCCGCCCGTGGTCGTTGCCGGGATGATGACGACGGCATACGTGCCGCCGCTGTACGGCGTGAGCTCTTCGACGCGGCCGTTGATGCTGAGCGTCCAGGCCTGCGCGCCGTTCGAAACGTTGAGGGCCGTGAGACCGGTAGTCGGTGTTGACGCGCCGGACGCGGTCGTGTCGGTCACTTCGATGACCTGCGTGCCCGATAGCTCGACCTCGGTGCGCGGCGAGGGAAGCGTCGCGCTCCACGCGATCGCGCCGTTGCGAATTGCGACGACCTCGGCGACCGGATTCGCGGTCGTGCTGCTAGCCGCGGCGCGGCGCACGATGACGGTGCCATCGGCGGCGACGGTCAGATGTCCATCGCCTTCGATGCCGTGTCCACCGGGTCCTGCGGCCGGTCCGGGTCCGCCCGGTCCGCCGTGATCATTCGCGACGGCGAACGTCGCGACCATCAAAAGTGCGAGAACTGCGATAGCTGTTTTCTTCATGGGTGAGTCTCCTTTTCGGGGAGGGGACTATCCCAAGCGCGATGCCACGCGTTTGCACGGTAGAACGCACGATTTGCGGGTCAGGATGACGCGGGGGTGAGGCCTTTTGTCGGCCGCGATTGGTCCGAATGAGTTATTTTGCAGCGATGCCCGGCAAGAAACCCTTCCTCGCCATCGCGTTCCTGTCGCTTGTCGCAACGGTCCGGCTTTGGGCGGAGTGCTCATCGACGGTGGCCGTGCTCGCGCCGCCGAACGCGTGCAAGTCGGGTACGGCCACCGTAGCCGTCATCGGCATTCCGGGCGCGAGTTACGCGTGGACCGTCGATGGCGGAACGATCGCCGGCGACGCCACCAGCGACCGCGTCAACCTGACGTTCGGCTCCAATGCCTCGGCGACGGTGTCGGTCACGATGACGGCAGGCGATTGCGTGTCGCATGGCAGCAGCGTCATCGCTCTGCATGATTCATTCAGCGTCGGAGTGGCTCCGGTTCCTGCCGCACATGCCGGCGAACCGCTGACCCTCTCCTGGACGTACAGCGGTGGATCGCCAACGCGACAGACCATCAGCGGTTCAGACTTCGGCACGATCACGCTGGCGCCGGCGGTGCGCACGTATACCTATTCGCCCGCCAGGAGCGGGACAAAGCAGATCGTGATCGACGCCACCACCGATCCGCCGGCATCAGCAACG
>JBAVBF010000695.1:0-1764 GCA_049586115.1 Thermoanaerobaculia bacterium
AGCCAGCGTCGGCTACCTTCCGGGCAAGGTCGTCGGCATCAGCAAGCTGGCGCGGCTCGTCGATTGTTTCGCGCGCCGGCTGCAGATTCAGGAGCGTTTGACGCGGCAGATCGCTGAGTCGGTCGAAGAGCATCTCGAAGCGCGCGGCGTTGGCGTCATCATTCGGGCGCATCATCTCTGCATGGGTTGCCGCGGCGTGCGGCAACAGACCACGGAGATGGTGACCTCGGCGATGCTCGGCACGTTGCGAAACGACGCCATGGCCCGCGCCGAGTTCCTGCGACTGACGGAGTGACGATGGATTTCAAATCGGGAGTTGCATTCTCCGCGATCGCCGACGGCGGCATGCTGGCCGGCGAAATCGACGGCGAGTCCGTGGTGCTCGTTCGGCGAGGTGTTGAGGTCTTCGCGGTCGGCGGAAGTTGCACGCACTACCACGCGCCGCTCGCGGACGGCATCATCGCCGGCGACACGATCCGCTGTCCGTGGCATCACGCCTGTTTCGATTTGCGAACGGGTGCTGCGACGGCGCCGGCGCTGAATCCGATTCCGGTATGGAACGTGGAGCAGCGCGACGGACGGATCTTCGTGACGACGCAACGCGAGATCCCAGCGGCCGCTCCGGTCGAAACTACCGTGAAGTCGGTCGGCATCGTAGGAGGCGGCGTCGCCGGTACGACGGCCGCAGAAACGATGCGCCGCGAAGGTTTCGCCGGGACGATCACGATCATCGGCGCGGAAGAGACGATGCCGATCGACCGCCCCAATCTTTCGAAAGACTATCTCGCCGGCGCCGCGCCGGAAGAGTGGATGCCGCTGCGCGACGCGGACGCGTATCGCACGCAGAAGATCGAGTTCCTGACTGGCCGCCGCGCCATGCTGCTCGATGCGAAGACGAAGACGCTCACGCTCGACGACCGCTCCACGCGCTCGTTCTACGCGATCCTGCTGGCCACCGGCTCCGAGCCCGTTCGCCTGTCGCCTCCCGGCGCCGGCCGCGTGCATGTGCTGCGCACGCTGCGCGACAGCCGCGCCATCATCGCCGAGGCCGCGAAAGGGAAACATGCAGTCGTCCTCGGCGCGAGTTTCATCGGACTCGAAGTTGCCGCCTCGCTTCGTGCGCGCGAGGTCGAAGTGACCGTCGTCGCGCCCGACTCGATTCCGTTGGCGAAGACGATGGGCGTCGAGATCGGCGCGTTCATTCGCCGTCTCCACGAGGAGCACGGTGTTCGCTTCCGCCTCGGCACGACGGTCGCGACCTTCGAAGGCGATCGCGTCATCCTCGCGACCGGCGAGCCGTTGCAGGCAGACTTCATCGTGGCCGGCGTCGGAGTCCGTCCCAACACGCAATTAGCGCAGATCGGCGGACTCGCGGTCGATCACGGCATCATCGTGGATGAGTTTCTCCAGACCAGTGCGCCTGGCATCTACGCGGCGGGAGACGTCGCGCATTATCCCGATCGCTTCAGCGGACAGAACGTGCGTGTCGAGCATTGGGTCGCCGCCGGACGGCAAGGCCAAACCGCCGCGCTCAACATCCTCGGACGTCCGACGCCGCACACCGCGCCGCCGTTTTTCTGGAGCGCGCATTACGACGTCACGATCAACTACGTCGGCAACGCCGCCGGCTACGACGGCGTCGAAGTGCGCGGTTCGTTCGACGATCGCCGCGCGCTGGTCGTGTATCGCGTCGGCGCCCGCATCGCGGCCGTTGCGACCATCGGACTCGATCGAGAGTCGCTGCAGATCGAGAAAGCGATGGAG
>JBAVBF010000696.1:0-1952 GCA_049586115.1 Thermoanaerobaculia bacterium
CCTTCGTCACGAGCTGTACGTTGTTTACCAGGCTGTTGCCGCTGTTGCTGACGGCGTTCGAGAAGAACGTCCACGGCACGAGGCCGGCCAGCGCAAAGAGGGGATACGGAATCCGCTCGACGGTGCCGGCGAGCCTGCTGAAGACGAGCGTGAAGATGAGCATCATCGAGGCGGGCTGCAACAGCGCCCACGACGCGCCGAGGACGGTCTGTTTGTAGCGGATCTTGATGTCCCGCCAAGTCAGGAAATAGAGCAGCTCGCGGTTGCGCCACAGTTCTGCAAGGTCAATGTTCAGCCACGCGTTCCGCCGCTCGATGACCACGAGCGGATCGTCCGGCAGATCGGCGGAAGGATCGGGCAACGCTTCGGCCGGCGACATCGAGGTCATGAAGATTCGGGACGCAATCGACGGATTATGTCATGACAACGGCGTAGGTTTTGTATTACAATTCTGTCATGCGCGAGCCGAAGAACAAGGACACCACCATCAGCGTTCGTCTGAGCGGGGAGGAAGAGCGCGTCGTGCGGCGATATGCGCGGCAGCGCCGCCGCACCGTTTCCGGCGTGATCCGCGATGCGGTCGCGTTACTCGTCGATGAACCGGGACGAGACCGGCCCTACGATCAGATCGACGACCTGATCGGCTCGGTAACTGGACTTCCCTCTGATCTTTCGGAGCGGACGGGCGCGCGCTTCGCGGAGATCGTGCAGGAGAAGGCGGGCCGCAGGCGGTGATCCTCATGGACGCCGGCCCGATGGTCGCGCTCATCAGCGCCTCCGATCGTCACCATGAAAGCTGCAAGGCCACGCTTGCAACGCTGAATGAGAAGTTGCTGACCGTCTGGCCGGCGGTGACCGAGGCCATGTACTTGCTTCACGGCTCGTGGAAGGCGCAGAGCGCATTGTGGGAAATGATCCAGCGCGGTGTGCTCAACCTCGCACCACTCGACGAAGACGATGCGCACCGGATGCGGCGTTTGATGGAGAAGTACCGCGATCTGCCGATGGATCTTGCCGACGCGGCGCTGGTGCGATTGGCGGAACGGGGCAGTTTTCGCCGCATCTTCACGCTCGCCCGCCGCGATTTCTCGCTCTACCGTCCGACCGGTGTAGGGCGGTTCATCATCCTTCCCGCCGCGCGGTAGCTCACACCCAGCGGAAGCGCTTTACCGCGATGGCGAAACAGACGATCGTCCAGCCGGCGATGATGGCTAGACCGACCGTCTCGCCGGCCAGCGAGGCGCCGTCGTTGAACACGGCGCGCAACATGCGCAGGAACGGCGCGAGCGGCAGGATGAAGATCGCTTTCTGCAGCCATTGCGGCGCGCCGTCGATGCGGAAGTAGACGCCGGAGAGCAACATCATCGGAAAGAAGGCGAGGTTCGAGATCGCGCCGTACGTCTCGACCGTCGACGCCGTGCTCGATAGCGCGAATCCCATCGCCAGGAACGCGGCCGTGCCGAAGATCACCAGCGCGCCGAAGAGCAGATACGAACCCTGGTTCGTGATCTGGAATCCGAATCGCGCCGCCAGCAGCAGCAGGATCGTTTGCAACAGGACTACGGTCACGCGCTGCAGGATCTGGCCGAGCAGGAAGACCCACTTCGGAAGCGGCGTCACGGCCAGGCGCCGAAACTTGCCCTTCTCCCGATACGACACGGTGACCATGCCGACGGTGAAGAGACCCATGCTGAGCAGGTTCAATCCGATCAGCCCGGGCACGAGGAAGGCCGCGTAATTGTCGGAGCGGGCGTGACCGGGGCTCTCGATGACGTACGGAATCCGCTTCGGCTCTGGCATTCCGTTCAGCCGCGCCTGCGCAACCAGGAACGCCTGGCTCGCTGCCTGAGCGACGACTTGCCCCTGCGCGAGCAGATAGCTGTTCAGCTTCAGGCGATATCCGTCGCCGGCGCTTTCCAGTTGTACCGTCGTCTCGCTCTTCTCCCATCGCT
>JBAVBF010000697.1:0-2023 GCA_049586115.1 Thermoanaerobaculia bacterium
ATCGCAGAAGACGACGAAACGCGCCACGACGCCCGCGTGATGCTCGGCCAGTCCCCGCGCGAAGATCAGATTCTCCAGCGTGGTCATGGCGTGCTCTTCGAGGACGAGCTCCGGACTGGCCAGGATCTTCCGCAGATGCCCCGCCATCACCCAAGCCTCGGAATGATGCGAGCGCGGCGAGGTGCGCCCGCCGGAGAGGATGACGAAGTCGAGATTCTCGCGTGCGATCAGCGGCGCGACCGACTTGACGTAATCGGGCAGACCGTCGTTCAAGTCATAACCGCAGACGATTCCTACCGAACGCATCTCGATCCTCGCTGCGCGATTTACGCCAGAGGACGTGTTTCGTTGAAAGCTATGACTGCACGGGCCCAACCAGCACCGTCGGGACCATCGAACCCGCTTCGACGGCGGTGATACCGGTTTCGGCGATCACTAATCCGTTCGCCTGGATCATCGAGGTCGAGACTCCGGAGCCTTGCGAGCTCATTGGCACCGACACCAGCTCGCCATCGCGCGCGACGACGCGAACGCGAAGGTAGTTGCGCCGGTCGCCGCGCGATTTCAGCGACGCATCGATGCGCGTTTGAACGATCGGCGGCAACAGGTTCAAGGTCTGTCCCATCGCTTTGCGAATGGCCGGCGCGATGAAGAGGAGGAACGACACCATGCACGAGACCGGATTGCCCGGCAAGCCGAAGTAGAGCCGGCCGCGGACGCGCGAGAGCACCACCGGCTTGCCCGGTTTCATCGCCACCTGCCAGAACTTCGTCTCCGCGCCGAGGGCGTCGAGCGCGTCTTTGACGAAATCGTAGGCGCCGACCGAGACGCCGCCGGAGGAGATGATGAAATCCGATTCGAGCGCCGATTCGATCGCGGCGATCGTCGCTTCCTTCGTATCCGGAACGATCCCGATCATGCGCGGAATCGCGCCGGCCTCGCGCACGAGCGCGGCCAGCGAATACGAATTCGAGTTGAGCACTTTGCCCGGCGCCATGACGTCTCCGACGTCGATGATCTCGTCGCCGGTGGAGAGGATGGCCACCACCGGACGCCGTCCGACGCACACGACCGGCTTCTGCACGCCCGCCAGCACGCCGATTTCGGCGGCATGAAGAGGAGTTCCATCGGCGAGCACGACGTCGCCCGCGTGCATGTCCTCGCCGCGTTTGCGGACGTTCGTTCCTCGGCGGAGCGGTTCTAGCACGCGCACGTTTTCCGATCCCGCGTCGGTGATCTCGACATGCGCGACCGTGTCTGCGCCTTCCGGCATCAGCGCGCCGGTCATGATGCGAATCGCCGTTCCCGACTCGACGCGCTTCGTGGCCACGGTTCCCGCCGGCAGATTCTCGATGACGCGCAACGTCACGGGCGAATTCACAATGTCGTCCGCCCGAACGGCGTATCCATCCATGGCCGTGTTGTCGCCGTGCGGCACGTCGAAACGCGCATGGACGTCTTCGCGCAGCACGCGCCCATGTGCCTCGGTTAATGCAACCTGCTCCGTGCCGAGCGGCTCGACTTCCTCGAGGACGCGCTGCTGCGCCTCCTCGACCGCGATCATCCGCTCGTTGTGCCGCGACGGCTGAAAGGTGGCCATTGACGCGAGTTTATCCGCAGTCGGAGCCGCGCTATGCAAACCATGGGGTCGCCGCTATACTGCGCCATCCAATTTTCAGGGTATCCGGGGAGAGCAGGTTCGAATGGCGAAGGTCCAGGGTAAAAAAGCGGCTACCAGTACCAAAAAAAAGGCAGCCGCGAAGACAGCAGCGCGCCCGAAAAGCAGCAAGAAACCGGCCCCCAAGAAACCTGCCACGAAGCCGAAACCGGCTCTGAAAACGAAGGCTGCCAAGCCCGCACTTGCGAAGAAAAAACCGGCTGCTTCGAAGAAAGCCGCGCCTGTAAAAAAGGCGGCTGCGTCGAAGAAAGCTGCGCCTTCGAAAAAGGCTGCGCCTTCGAAGAAAGCCGCTCCGAAAAAAGCTGCGCCGTCGAAAAAAGCGGCTTCGAAACCGTCACCGAAGAC
>JBAVBF010000698.1:0-2116 GCA_049586115.1 Thermoanaerobaculia bacterium
GGTGAATTCGAAGAAAAGGGCGCCTGGAAGAAGTTGGATAAGGAAGCCTGCAAGCGCTGAAACTTCGACAGCGCCGGCAAATCGCCGGCGCTGTCTTTCCTTGTCTTGACACTGGATACGGACAGAAACCACAAGTTCGTGTTTCGCGATCCGCATCCGCGCAAGTGACGCTGTTAGAATCGCGCGCATGGCACTCGCACCGCGGCAGACGCGGTTCCTCATCGTCTTCGCGGTTTTGCTCATCGCCTTCTACGCAATCATCACGATCGAGTGGGTCGACACGCATGCCGTGCTGCCGTTCACCGCGGCGCTGGCGCGCGTTTCAGGCGCCGCACTGAATCTGATTCATGAGCCGGTGCATGTGAACGGCACCGTCATCGCCGGATCGCGATTCGCGGTCGACATCCGCGGCGGCTGCAACGGGCTGGAAGCGGTCGTTTTCGTCTGCGCCGCGATGCTCGCCTTTCACGCGCCGCTGCGGAAGCGCATCATCGGCTCGCTCGCGGCGGCGCTGATCCTCGAAGCGCTCAACGTGATCCGCATCGCCTCGCTCTACCTCCTCGGCGTTTACCACCGCAGCGTTTTCGAGACGTTTCACCTGGCCGTGTGGCAGACGCTGATGTTCGGCGCGGCCGTTTTCCTGTTCCTCATCTGGACGTCGAGAGTGACGCCGCGCGATGCTCCTTCGAGCACTTAGATTCGCGGCTGGCCTCGCGATAGGCGTGGGCATCTGGTGGGCGGCGGCACCGGCGTACAACCAGGCACTCGCGCCGGCGACGCAACTCCTGCTGCACGCCGACCGCAGACTCGCCGACGCCGTGCTCGTGCCGCAGGAGCGGAAAATCTTCATCACCTCGGCCACGCCCCTCCCGACGGCGACGATGCCCGCGGATCAGCTCACGTACAACATCATCCTGTTGCTCGCGCTCTTCGCGTCGAATGAGCGGGCGTGGCGATTTGCAAATGTTCGCGGCCTGCTGATCGCGCTGGTGATCCTGTTCCTCTCACACTGCATCGGTCTGGTGATCTCGATCGAATCGACCTACGCGATGCGGCAGGGTGCGTGGAGTGAGCAGCACTACAGCGACGCGGCGGCGAATTTCTGGCTGACGGCGGAGCTCGTCTTCCGGATCGTGGGGATGTTCGGCGTCGTCTTCGCGTCGTGGTGGGCGCTCAGTCACTCGAAAAGCGTGTCGACGTAGGCCGACGGATCGAACGGGATCAGGTCGTCCGCGCTCTCGCCGACGCCGACGAATTTCACCGGGATGTCGAACTGCCGCATGATCGAGAGGATCACGCCGCCTTTCGCAGTGCCGTCGAGTTTCGTCACGACCATGCCCGTCACCTGCGCCGCCTCGAGGAACGCCGCGGCCTGACTGACGCCGTTCTGGCCGGTCGTGCCGTCGATGACCAGCAGCGTTTCATGCGGCGCGCCGGGCAGTTCCTTCTCGATGACGCGCCGCACTTTCGACAGCTCCTGCATCAGGTGCGATTTGTTATGCAGACGTCCGGCGGTGTCGATGAGAACGACATCGGTGCCGCGCGCTTTGGCGGCGGTGACGGTGTCATGCGCGACGGCGCCCGGATCGGAGCCGGCCTTGTGCTTGACCATGTCGATGCCGATGCGGTCGGCCCAGAGTTGCAGTTGCTCGATCGCAGCGGCGCGAAAGGTGTCGGCCGCGCCGAGGAGAACGGACTTGCCTTCGCTCTTGAAGCGCGATGCGAGCTTGGCAATCGTGGTGGTCTTGCCGGTCCCATTCACACCGACGACGAGAATGACGAACGGTTTGGCGCGCGCGGTGTCGATCGTCGACATCTGCCGCTGCGGAATCAGCGCTCTCGTTTCCTCGCGCAGGACCTCGGTGAAGCGATCCATCTTCGTGATCCGTTCATTGCGGACACGCTCCTCGATGCGATCGACCAGCGACATCGTCAGCTCCGCGCCGACGTCCGCGCCGAGGAGCCCTTCTTCGAGCCCGTCGATCGCGGATTTGTCGATCGGAAGGTCGGGAGTCAGCGACTCCTTCACCTTCTCGATGATCTCGGTGTGGGTCATGAAAAGCCCACGTTTCAACTTGTCGAAGAGAGATTTTTTCGGGGTCTCAGCCATATGCGC
>JBAVBF010000699.1:0-2732 GCA_049586115.1 Thermoanaerobaculia bacterium
ACCTCGATCGAATTTGCATCGCGCACGACGACGAAGTTGATGTTTGCGCCGGCCGGCTGCAGATCGGGATGCATGCGCAACGCGCGCCCCAGCGGGACGATGTCCTGCGACCAGAGCTCATGGCGAAGAAAGAGGACGTAGTGCGGCACACCGACGACGATCGAGCTCCCACGCACGACCGTGTCACCGATGCTCAGCGGACGCTCGGCCACGAACGAATGCGGCGGCTGCAGCGACAGCGTCACATGGCCCCCATCACTCACCTCGGCGCCGATGATCCCCGCGCCGGTCTCGATGGTCATCCGCTTCGGCGCGATCACGTTCACGTACGCGAATCGCGCCGCGCAGCGCGTCCCGTTCGCGCAGAAGTCGGCCGGCGATCCGTCCGCGTTCAGATAGCGCATCCGGAACGTGGCCCGGTTGGTGTTCTCGATCAGGATCAGCCCGTCGGCGCCGACCGACAGATGAGGCGTGCAGATGCGGCGCGTCAGCGACTGCGCATCGCCGATCCGGCCGGAGCGGTTGTCGATGATCACGAAGTCGTTGCCGCCGCCGGCCATCTTCGAGAACGTCAGCGGATCTTGTTTAGACGCCTGCATTTGCATGAGCAGCTCGCGCGTGTTGGCGGCCGGAAGTTTTCGCGCCGGGCCCGGGTTCAGACCGGCGGCCTATTCTCGCATGTAACGGCGCGCTCTCCCGATTCGTCTAGAACGTCAGGACCTGCCGGCGCGCGAGAGCGGCGTTCTTCATCGGCACCGTCCGAATCTCACCATCATCGGAGCAGATTGCGTGAAACGACTTCACTTCAGCCGCGTCACCTCGCTTGTCCTCGTAGCCGCCCTCACCGCCGGTCCGCTTGCCGCGCAACAGAAGAATCCGCCGGCTCCTGAGACGCCGAAGCTCACCGAGAGCATCGACGTGCGCGTCATCGGCGTCGACGTCGTCGTCACCGACAAGAAGGGCAACTCCGTGACCGGCCTGACCAGGGACGACTTCCAGATCTTCGAGAACGGCGTCGAGAAGCCGATCTCCAACTTCTACGAGATCGAAGGCAAGACCGCCGCGCAGGCAGTCGTCGTTCCGACGCCCGGTGTGCCGGCTCCGCCGAAAGAAGAGATCAACGAACAGCTCCGCCGCCGCATCATTCTCTATATCGACAACCTTTCGCTGGCGCCGTTCAACCGCAACCGCGTCTTCAAACAGATGAAGGAATTCGTCAAGGACGCCATGCGTCCGGGCGACGAGGCCATGGTGGCCACGTACAACCGCAGCCTGAAAATTCGTGCGCCGTTCACCCGCGACGCCGTCCAGATTCAGCAAACCCTCGATGCCATCGCAGGCGAATCGGCGCTCGGCACCACCAACCGCAACGAATTCAAGGATGTCACCAGCCGCATCAACGACGCGGAGACATACGACGACGCCACGGCCACTGCCCGAGCCTACGCGCAATCGGTCGAGCACGACCTGCGGCAAAGCGTCGAATCGATCAGCGGCCTCCTGACGACGCTCGCCGGCGTCGAGGGAAAGAAAATCCTCGTGCTGACCACGGAAGGCTTTCAGATCCAGCCCGGCCGCGAAGCCTTCACGCTGATCGATGAAGTGGCCCGCGAAAAGGGATGGCAGTCGAGCTCCATGCTCGAAGCGATGGGCTTCAACGCCAACTCGCTGATCGAGTCGATCGCCAGGACCGCAAACGCCAACAGCATCACCATCTATCCGATCCATGCCGGCGGTCTGGCTGCAGGCAACGAAGGGATGACCGCCGACAACCAGCAGGCCACCTCGTACAATGTGACGTCCGCGGCGGCCTCCAACACGACGGAATCGCTGCAGCTGATGGCCGAGATGACCGGCGGCCTGGTCACGGCGCGCACCAACAATTTCGCCGGCGCGTTCAAGAACATCCAGCGCGATCTCGACTCGTACTATTCGCTCGGCTACCGCGCCGGCACCGAACGCGTCGACCGCCAGCGCGAGCTCGAAGTCCGCGTCAAGAACCGCAACCTGCGCGTGCGCAACCGCCAGACCTTCGTCGAGAAGTCGACGTTCCAGGACATGAGCGACCGCGTCATCGCCAACCTGCTCTACAAAACCAAAGCGAACGATCTCGGCATCCGCGTGAAGGTGGATTCGCCCGTTCCCTCGAATGATCTTTTCCGGGTGCCGGTCGAGATCCATATCCCGATCGACAACCTCACGCTGCTCCAGCAGGGCGAGGCATACATGGGCGGCTTCTCGATCTACGTCGTGGTCGGGAACAAGGACGGCGATATGTCCGACGTCTCCCGCAAGTCGCACCAGATCACGATTCCCGTGACGAATTTTGCGAACTCGAAAGGCAAGTACTACACGTACACGCTCGATCTGATCTGCGAGCGCGGCCTCAACAAAATTTCGGTCGGTGTGGTCGACGACGTGTCGAACACCAGCGGCTTCGACAAACAGCAGGTGATCGCGCAAGACCGGTAGCGTGTTCGGACTCCGTTTCCGCGATCGCATCGAGGCCGGCCAACTCCTCGGCCGCGAACTTGCGGCGCGGCTCGGCGCACTCGATCACGCAATCGTGCTGGCGCTCCCGCGCGGCGGCGTTCCGGTCGGTCACGCAGTGGCGAAGGCTCTCAGCGCGCCGCTGGACGTCTTCGTCGTCCGCAAGCTCGGCGTCCCCGGTGCCGAGGAACTGGCCATGGGTGCGATCGCAAGCGGCGGCGTGCGCGTGCTGAACCGCGACG
>JBAVBF010000700.1:0-5919 GCA_049586115.1 Thermoanaerobaculia bacterium
CGTCAGCCACGCGGCGAGACCGACGCAAATCGCTGCGAGTCCTGAAAACGCAGCGGTGATCGGTGCGAAGTACATGCAGCTGAGCGTGAAGCTCGCGAGCTGGGCGGCGCAGAACGCCCATCCGACTACGCCGCACGCCTCCGGATACTGCACCGACATCTGCCCAAGCTGCCATGACAGGAACGCGGAGAAGAGCAGATAAACGGTGACGCACAGCCCGAAGCCGCGATAGAAGCCGGCGTACGTGTAGCTCCTGCCGCCGAGATGCAGCGGAACGTCATTCATCGACTGCCACACATCAGCGCCTTCGGGAGTGTCCGGCCTGAATCTGAGAAACCCGAAGGTATGTCCGGCCGCGAAGAGGACGAAAAGTACGGCAGCGATGCGATACAGAAGAGACGCGGTCATGTCAGCTCCTTCGCGCAACGTTCATGGTGCGAATTGACGCTGGGCTACGTAGCCGCCTCGCGAACCTGAATCACGTTGCCTTCCGGATCGTGTCCCTCGCATGCGCGGAACCCGCGCGCTTCCCACTCATGCTCCGGAGACTTGATCGCGCCGCCATTCGCGGTGGCCAGCGAGCGCGCCGCGGCGATGCTGGCCACGGGCAGGCAAAGTTTGACGTACGAATCCTCCCGCACGGGAATCGCGTCGGAGCTGACCCGAGGCTCACCGGACAGCGCGTGAACCACGAGCTGCAGACCGTCGATCTCCATGACGGTGTAGCCGTCGTCCTCGATCAAGACATCCATCGACGCAACGTCGCGATAGAACGCACTGACCCGGCTCACATCGGAAACGAAAACGACCACGCTTGGCTTCGGCTTGTCGGACACCGCAGCTCCCTTCTTCTCATCCGGCCTGCGACGAAGCGCATTAACCGCCGGATCTGGCTCTGAAGGCCAGGTACGCGAAGATGATCACGATGATGACGAGACAAATCCGCCCAATCCCCATCATCCGTGAGTGCGCCACGGGACGCGTTCCCTTCGGTTTGATCCCTGTCACCGCGGCAATCGCGGTAATCAGCACGGCCAATCCCAACCAGACGATCCAGCTCATGCCCGAGGCCGCTACAAGAGTCGAGCCAGTGTTACTCTCGTGCGCTTGAAAACGTCGATGGAGTGGTCGCCGGAGGAACGGCGCATTCTGGCTGGACTCAAGACCCCGGCGCACATCCAGCAGTTTCTCGACGAGCTGGATTACGACCCACGAGGCGGCGCGGCCTCTCCCCGGGCGGTCATGAAGAATGGTCGCGCGCAATGCTTCAGCGGCGCTCTCTTCGCGGCCGCTGCTCTGCGCGAGCTCGGTCACCCGCCGCGCCTCATGTACATGGACGCCGCCAGCGACGACGGCCACTGCCTGGCGCTCTACGAAATCGGCGGATTGTGGGGCGCCGTGGCGAAGTCGAATTTCACTACGATCCGCTCCCGCGAAGCGATCTATCCCTACCTGGCCCTCGGCCTCAGCTACTTCGACGGGTTCTTCAACGTCTACGGCAAGCGATCCATGCGCGCCTTCACCGTCCCCGTCGAGCTGGAACGCTTCGAGCCTCGGGGATGGCGTTTCAGCGGAGGGCAGTTGATGTACATCGATCGTGCCATCGACGACGCGCCGCGCGCCTGGAAGTTGCCGCGCAAACGAATCGCAGGCGTCAGCAGCGTGTCGGAACCATTGCGGGCGGCAGGCCTCGCCGGCGCAAACCCAGCAGGATTATGGAGACGTTCGTAAGGATGATTCCACTGACTGAGCGTGCCGCTTCCCTGCCGCATAAAACGTAAGTGCAAGAAGAATTGCGATGACGGCCGAGAAAATGGCAGGCGCCGCAAAAATGAATTTCCATGACAGGAATGCGCACACTACGGACGCGGCGAAGAACGAGACGATCATCGGGCGGATGCGAACGGGATCAACCTTGGCGATGGCCGCAAGCTGCCAGAGCAGGACGGCCTGCAACAGCAGAAAAAGACCGACCGTGAAGCCCAATCCGAGATAGAAATCGAGGTACGTCCGGCTGACGCCACCGGCGTCGAAATGATAGGACCTCATCGCCCGAAGCACATCGGTTTCTCCCACCGGCGACCACGAGTTCGCTCCTCCCATCGTGTGCAGGACAGCGAATAAGAGAGAAATGATGGACGTAATCCGCAATAAGAGTACCGGTTTCATTTTTTCCCCTCGTCCCTTCGCTTCGTTCGCCTCGCGAAACATCCTTACACGATCCCGGCGCTCAACAGCTCGCTCGCCAGCAAATGACCCCAAACCGAATGGCCGGATTTTCCCGGCCGGATGGTCCCGGGAAGGAAAAAGCCGCCGGCAACCGTGTCCCAGCGTTCAACAAACAAAGCACCGTGACTCGTTGCTACGCGGCGGCTCATCGCATTCACCGCGCGATAGCGATCGACGGCGTCAGGCGCGATGCCGCGAGCGTCGAGCTCCAGATTGGGCGCACCGGGCCCCTGAATGACGATGGAGACATCTTCGTGCTCGGCGATCACGCCTATCGCCGCGGAAAGGGCATTTTCATATTCCGACAGGCTCGGACGTGGATACCGTGGCAAGAGCGGCCGCAAAACATCGCTGGCAATTCCGAGAGCTGTTGTCTTCGCCTGGTACAGATATCCGCTCTCCCTGGTCCTTTCCGTAACGACGCGCGCCGCTCGCTGAAAGTGCTGAAGACGTTGGAACGGCGAGCGGATCTTCGGCGGGAGCCGCGAGAGATCGACGACTCTCGACCCGGTCACGGCAAGCCAGCCGACAACCTCGATCACAACGACTCGTGGGCCGCGGCCTACGGCGGCGCGAACAATCCTCGGCAACTCGAACGGGTGGTAGTACGGCTCCAGCAACACCTGCACGCGATACTCGGAACGAGCGGCCTGCAAAACTCCTCGACAAACTTCCGGGAAAGAGAGATCGGGCGGAACACCGTCGTAACCCCTGGTGTGGCACTGTCCAACGAAAGCGATTCGAAGTTCCGTCATCCGGATCGAGTATATCGACGCAGGCTTCACCAGCGGACGAACCGTCCTTTGCGGGCGTCACCGCAACGATGACGCGGAAGACGCACCGCGTCGAAATAACAATGCACATCGTCGCGCAACTCATTACTCCGCCATTCCTTCGCGAACGACGAAACTGTGACTACGCCTCCGCGCAAACGCGGCGCACGATCTGCTCTTGTGGCCGGCCGGAGGATTCAATCATGCGCAGATTTTCAATCATCTTCGTCATCTGCATTCTTGCCGCTGGATGTGCAACGCAGTACCGCCCCAGCGATGAAAGCATCACTGGCGGATTCAGTGAAACGCAGCTTGCGCCGGACACGTGGCGCGTGCTCGTCGAAGGAAACAGTTTCACGAGCCGCCGTCACGCGGAGCAGTTCCTGATGCGGCGTTGCGCGGAGCTCGCGCTCGAACAGGGCAAGCGTTACTTCGTCCTCGGCGATCACGATGCGTGGATGAACGTGCATCGTACGAAGTCGGGCGTCGCGGCGTGGCCGATCAATCGCGCCGAGGTGACGGTGCTGTCGGAGCGCGATCGCGATACGTTCGATGCCGTCGACATCATCGAGCGCACGAGCGCGGCCGCGGGCGGAAGACTCTCCGCGAGAGCGCGGCGCACGTTCGAAACATTCAAAGACAGCGTCTCCTGAACCGGCGATCCCCGTGCGCGCTTCGCCGCACGGGGATTCCGCGGCGGCCCGAACTGCGGTAACTTCACCGCACGTCCGCACATCAGGAGGTCGCACATGGGCCGCTCACTTTTCGCGAAATTGCATCGCCGTTTTGGACGCCGCATCGGCGGCGATGAACGGCGGCAACGGGCGGCCGCGCATTACGAACGTCTTCGCCACGCAATGCCGGTCAGCCTGGCCGGCAGACCGCAACGGATCGCAAATGCCGCTCCGCGCGTGGCGATCCTCGGCGCAGGATTCGCGGGAGTCAGCGCGGCGTGGTTCGCGGCACGAGCAGGATTCGGGGTCACGCTCATCGAGCCGCGCGTCGTAGGCGGGCGCGTTTCGTCGACGCACACACTCGTTCCCGGACGCATCCTCGAAGCGGGCGCGGAGTTGATCGGCACGAATCATCCGCTCTGGATCGCGCTCGCACACCAGTTCGGATTCGCGTTGAGCGCCGTATCGACCGAGGAGAACTACGCCGCGGCCGGACTGGAGATGCCGCTCATTCTCGATGGACGTCATCTCTCGCCGTCCGAGCAGGAAGCGCTTCACGACGAGATGGACGAAGTCCTCCAGCTTTGGGCGGAGCAGTCGAAGATCATCACCAACGCCTGGATGCCGTGGACGACCGAGGGCGCCGAGGAGCTCGATGCGCAGTCGGTGGCGTCGAAGATTCCGGAAGGCACCGGCGAGCTTGCGCGCAAAGCGATCCTGCTCGAGTTCGAGCTCGACAACTGCATTCCGGCAGCGGAGCAGAGCTGGCTCGGCGCGCTGGCGCAGCTCTCCGCCGGCGGTGGCTCGCAGTTTTTCGAGGAGACGGAAGTCTTTCGCTGCTCGGCCGGCAATCAGGCGCTGGCGCAACGGCTCGCCGCCGGTCTCGATCTCAACCAGCACCTTGCCACGAACATCCGTATCGGCGATCGCATTTTCATCGACCTCGAAGGCGGCGGCAAAGACGGTCCGTACGATTACGTGGTCGTGGCCGTGCCGAGCGTGGCGATGGAGAAGCTCACCATCGACGGCAAGCCGTTTCCGTATCGCGCCATCGCGCACGGTCCGGCCGTGAAATACCTCTCCGCCGTCGAACGCCGTTTCTGGATTCCGGAGGGCGTTGCGCCGAGCGGGATGTCGGACAACCTCGGCATGATGTGGGAAGGCACGGACAACCAGATGGACACGGCGCCGTTCGACGTCAGCGTTTTTGCGGGCGGCCGGCCGGCGCAGGCGGCGATCGATGCGGGTGGCGGCGCGCCGTACTTCGCACCGCGGCTGGCGGCGTTGCTGCCGCACTACAACGCGACGCATGCGGAATTCGAGAACTGGCCGAAGCGCATCGGAATGGGTTACTCGTGCCCGGCACGCGGCGAAGTGACGACCAAGCAGAAAGCGTACGTGGACCTCATCGCCGGCCGTATCGCGGTCGCGGGCGAGCACACGTCGCCGGGCTGGTTCGGCTTCATGGAAGGTGCGCTCGAATCGGGCCTGGTGGCGATCGCGCGCATTGCGGCGAATGCGGGGCTGAACCTCAAGCCGGAGTACGGCAACTTCAAGGCGGTCTAGCGATGATCATTCGCGTGGCCACGCCCGACGATGCCGCAACGCTCGCTACGTTGTCATTGAAGACGTTCGTCGATACGTTCGCGCCGCACAACAACGCCGCGGACATGGATTCGTACACGAGCACGGCGTTCGGAGAATCGCAGCAACGGCGCGAGTTGGAGACGGACGGCATCATCACGCTGCTCGTCGAAGAGAACGGCGACACGATTGCGTACGCGCAGATGCGCCACACGCCAGGCGCGCCGCATGGTGACGTCGAGATCGTCCGCTTTTACGTCGACCAGTCGCATCACGGCCGCGGCATCGCGCAGACGCTGATGGACGCCGTGTACGCACAGGCGCGCAAAGTCGGCAGCCGGATCTGGCTCGGCGTCTGGGAGCGCAACCTCCGCGCGATCGCGTTTTATCGCAAGTGCGGCTTCGTCCAATGCGGCACGCATCCGTTCATCCTCGGCACGGACCTTCAAACCGATTGGGAAATGAACCGGACGCTGTGATGGTCGTCGCCGTCATCGTCGCCGCCGGTTTTTCCACGCGCCTCGGCACACCGAAACAGGACGTCGTCTTCGAAGGCCAAACGCTGCTGCAGCGCGCCGAGCGTTTGGCGCGCGCGGTTGCGGATGACGTCATCGTCGTGACGCCGCAACTCAATCCCGACGCAGCGGAAGGAATTGCGT
>JBAVBF010000701.1:0-2683 GCA_049586115.1 Thermoanaerobaculia bacterium
GCATCATTCCTTAGCTGGGCGAGGTCGAAGGTGCCAGTGAATACCGGCTATGGCTGCAGCAGATGCGCCGCCTCAAAACCTCGGTGGGACGGTCGGCACGTCGCAAAAATCATTCCGCCCGGCGTGCACCGTTGGTACGTCGAGACGATGTCGCTCCGAACGAGTTCCGCCAGATCGATTCGCTATTTTCCACACTCGGCCTCGCCCGACACCTACAATGCCCGCATCAGCGTCCGCGCCGTAGCCGGCCAAGGGCGAGCGATAGCGTACCTGTCGCTGATCGACATAAAGACCGGCGGATCACACGTACGTTCCCGGGCATGACCTACCAGACTCCCATACCCGAGGGTTGGCGTTTCCGGCTGAACACGTAGCCGGGATAGTTGTCGCGCGCTGCGGCCGAGGCGGAGAGGTCGATGTCGATCGTCGCGAAGGGTGTGTCGCGGGTTGTACGCGCGAGGATGGTTCCGGACGGATCGACGATCCATCCCACGCCACCGCATGCACCGGTCGTGTCGACGCGGTTGGACGAGAGGCTGAATGCGCCCGAGCGCACCGCTGCGACTACGCCGACCGACAGCCACTTGGCCGTCGTCGCGGCGGCCGTCGCTCGCGGTGACAGGATGACTTGGACGGCGCGCGCGGCGTAGTCAGCGTAGGTTTCCAATGCCCACAATTCTGTGCAGATGTTGAGGCCGAAGGTGCATGTGCCGGCGTGGTATTCGGGGAAGTCGGAATCGCCGCGGTCGAACCAGCGCGCTTCCCAGTTACCCGGTTCATCCGGCAGGTAGAACTTGCGGTGCAACGGCAGCAGGCCGTCGGACGCTGACCAGAGAAATCCCTGGTTGAAACGGCGATCGTGGATGGTGATGGGACGCGTTCCGACTACATGCGCGGCGCGCAACTCGGGGAGTCGATCGCGCCAGACCTCGCTGAGCGCCTCCGCATTCGCCCAACGGGCAGCGTCGAAAATCTCGTCCTGCCAGAGCGGTTCGACCATCGCGAATTCGGGCAGCAGGACCAGCTCGGACGCGTTACGCACGGTGTGCTCGCACAGTGCGGTCCACGCGGCGGACAGCGCTTCCGGCTCATGCGGAAGCTCACAAACGGTGACGCGCATGTCGTTACCAGATCCGCACGCGCGCCAACGGATCGAGGTACAGGCGCTGGCCGGGACGAACGTCGAACGCGTCGTACCACGCATCGAGATTGCGAACGGTATCGGCTCTGTAGTCCTCCGGCGCGTGATCGTTCGTCGCCACCTGTTTCCGCATCGCGCTCTCGTTGATTTTCCGTCGCTGAGTCTGCGCGTACGCGATGAAGAACTCGCGATCCTGCGCGCGCACGTAATTCGAATCCGTCACGCGGTCGCCGAGTGTCTTGCGGTACGCATCGAACGACGCGGCCAGGCCGCCGAGGTCCGCGATGTTCTCGGTGAGCGTCAGCTTGCCGTTGATCTTCAGGCCCGGCAGCGGCTCGTACGCGGAGAACTGATCCACGAGCGGCTGCGCCATCGCCTGAAATCGCTGCAAGTCCTCGGCGGTCCACCAGTGCCGCATCCGATGGTCCGTGTCGTAGTCGGCGCCGAGCGTATCGATGTAGTGCGTGAGATCGTGTCCGATGAGCGCCCCGACGGAACCGTAGGCTGCGGCGTCGGACGACGCGTGATCGTACTTGGGCGGCTCCAGCAGCGCGGCCGACATGACGTAAGAGTTCTGCTGGAACACGAGCAACGCGCCGACCCTTTGCGGCGGCATGGCCCAATACTTCAGGTCGACCGGCTGGCCGAGGCGGGCGAGGGCATTGCGGTAAGCACGGTCGGAAACGCGCAGCTGATTGCCTAACGGATCCTTCGGGTCGATGGTCAGCGACGAATAGTCCTCCCACTGATCGGGATATCCGAGTCCGACGTACAAGGTTTTCAGTTTGATCAGCGCACTGGCTTTCGTCGCCGGCGACATCCACGTCGCGGTCTCGACGCGCTTCATGAGCGCCGCGCGGACGTCGTCGGAGATCCGCTCGAGACGCGCTTTCTGCTGCGCGGGGAAGTAGCGTTTGGCGTACATCCGGCCGACCGCGTCACTCATCGCCGATTGCGTAGCACCGAGCGCGCGCTCGGCGCGGGAGGGTTGTGGGGCGCCGTCGATGGCGGCGCGCATCACCAGCGCCAGATCCGCGAACGCCCGCGGCAGCACGTCCGCGAAATCGTGGATCGCGTGAAAGCGCAGGTAGTCCTTCCAGCGCTCGAGCGGCTGCGACGCGACCTGCGCCGCCAACCCCGTCGCGGCGGACTGCTGCCAGACGCCAAGCTCTTTTTCGCTGCCCAGTCCCGCCGCGTCGAGGAAGACCGTCCAGTCCATCCCGGGAGCGCGCTGCGCGAAATCAGAGCGCGTCCAGACGCTGTCGGCGTTGCGGTCGTTCGCCGAGGTTTCGCGCGCGCTCTGCGTTTGGGCGATGGCCCTTTCGAGCGCCAGCACCGCCTTCGCGCGTTCGTCCGCGCGGTCGAAGCCGGCGAGTGTAAACACCCTGCCGATGTACACGCGATACCGTTCGCGAAGCGCGACCTTCGCGGTGTCGGTGCTGAGATAGTCGTCGCGATCCGGAAGCCCCAGACCTCCCTGCAGCAGGAAGGCGACATTGTTCTTCTCGCCGTGAATGCTTTGCTCGACGGAGAGTCCTAGCA
>JBAVBF010000702.1:0-3383 GCA_049586115.1 Thermoanaerobaculia bacterium
TTCGGATGAGGTTTTATCCATAGATGAACGCAGATGAACGCAGATGTACGCAGAAGGAGGCGGCGATGAAATACTCATACGACGACGAAGGAGATTCGCTCTTTATCTGCCTCCGTGAGGGCGAATACGACGAGTCCGAGGAGATCTACGACGGCTTTGTCATCGACTTCGACAAGTCCGGCCGCCCTCTGAACATTGATATCTACCGCGACGCTTCGAAGTTCGTCGACATTCCTCAGCTGCTTCGCGGCATGGCGCCAGCACCTGAAGAGGCAGATCAACTAATCGAGCCAATGATCATTCGCGATGTGCCCTTCGAGGAGAAAAAGCCGTAACGCGAAGCAGCATCCCCGAGACCTCATCAACTTCGACAAATCCGGCCGCTGAATCTCAACATCTCCAACGCGTCGAAGTTCCGCGCCGCTAACGCCGCGTAAACCGCTTCAGCGTCGCGCGAGCTTCGTCGATGCCGAGGAGGATGACGGCGGCAAAGTACATGACGCCGAACGCGCCCGAAACCAAGATCGCTTCATGGTGTCGATTTGAACTTGCGCGTGAAAGGGGCGTGTGCTATGTTTCAAACATACTTAAACAATAATGGGATCTCAGCCGGAGGGAATGATGGTCAAACGTACGCTTCCATTTGTGCGCCTTGCAATCGTGGTCGTTGCTTTGCTACTTGCTAGAGACGGTTGCGCTGATTACACAACGTGTAACGACATGTGCCTAGGAAACTTCGTCGGTTGCAAGGCGGGTTGTTCTTGGTGGAACGCTGGATGTTACTGGTTCTGTCAAACGCAATACCAGGACTGCGCCACTGGCTGCTTGGGGGGTGGCGGAGATCACGAAATTTTAAATCCTCAATAATGAAAAACAAGATTTCTAGGCTTGTTCCAACGATTGCGAACGCTGCGACAATTATCGTCGCGGCGTGGTTCGCTTATGAGGTTGTTCATCGACACGCAATCCCTTCGAGACCAACCGTCTCTCTGACAGCCGTCGAGAGATCAATTCCATCGAAGATCAGGCAGGCCGCGCCGCGTACGGTTCTTCTCGTTCTGTCGACCGACTGTCAATTCTGCACCGAGAGCGCACCTTTGTACCGCGAGCTTTCCCGGCGACGGCATCCTTCAACGCGACTCGTCGCCGCGTTCCCCCAGACTTCTGACGCTGCCAGGGCATATCTGAAGTCACAAGGCATCGCGGTCGATGAAGTTCTTCAACAGGAGCCTGCCTCGTTTTCCTTGCCCGGAACGCCCTCCGTCGTAGTAATAGACAGCCGACGCGGAGTACGAGCATGGCTTGGGCGATTGACGCACGAGAACGAGACAGAGCTGTTGAACATGGCATCAGCGCCACCGGGCACTTAGCAATAGTTCGCAACGCTTCATCCTCATCCGCTGACGCAGACGCGTCGGGAGCGAGGGCGGGAACTTTCATCGCGACATAGAGATTACCTCGGCAGAGGTTAGCGTCGTGTGAACCGCCGCAGCGTCGCGCCGGCCTCCGGCACACCGAGGGCGATCGCTGCGCTGAAGTAGACCACGCCGAACGCGCCGGCAGCGAGGATCGCTTCGACAATGTGGCGGAAGGGAAGATGCGGCGTCACATGGGGCGCCACGAAACGGTGGCAGGTTATTCCGGAAATCGCAGCGATCAATCCCGACGTCCAAAGTCTTCCGAGGAACGACGGCGCCAGCCGAATGAAGCCGACGCGACGGGCCAGAGCGCGGCGGAGCATCGCGAACTCGATCCAGCCAGCCATTCCCGCCGATGCAGTAAGTCCGATGACGCCGAGGAGCTTGGACCCCTCGGGCAGATTCGGCACCGGCATGTGGAGCAGGACGATGAGATCGAGGATGTACGGCCGCAGCGGAAACGCGAAGAGCAGGCCGAGAACAGCGGTCAGCGTCACGCGGATCATCGCGAAGCGGAGCGGCGTTTTCGGGTCTCGCAGCGCGTAAAAGGCCGAAGAGTAGAGCCGGCCGAGTGTGACGGCGAGCAGGCCGAAGGTCGATCCGATCAGGATGTACCAAACGTAGAGCGAGTCGTCGCTGTGAAACTCGCCCGACTGATAGAGCGCCGCGACTAGCACGCGTCCGATGAAGATGAACGCGGTCACCGTCGGTACGACGAAGAAGGCGATCTGCCGCAGACCGCGTTCGAGGCGGGTGCGCAGCGCAGTGTTGATCTCGTCCTCAGTACCGACCGCGCCCGACATTTGCGGCAATTCCGCGGCAGCCACCGACATCCCGAAGAGGCTGATCGGCAGAAAGTAGATCGTCTGGGCGTATCCCAGAGCGGAAACCGCGGCGAAACCAAGCCAGCTTGCAATGACTTGATCGACATACCCGCTCAGTTGCACAACTCCTCGGCTGATGACCACCGGGCCGAAGCTGCGGATGACCGTGCGCACGTGCGGCAACGACGTCTGCAGCGAGAGTTTGATCCGCGGCGCGTACTTCAGAACGAACGGAATCTGAATCCCGAACTGCAGCGCGCTTCCGACGACCGTGCCCCACGCCAGCGCAATCACCAGTCCGCTCTGCGACGTGCGCGTGCCGAAGAAAACCAGCGTGGCGATCATCGCGGCGTTCCAGACCACCGGCGCGACGTACGAGACGAAAAATTTGTGATGGCTGTTCAGAACGCCGAGGCACCAGGCGGAGAAGACCAGCAAGCCGGTCGCGGGAAAAAGAATCTGCACGACGCGGATCGTGAGAAGGCGGACGTCGCCGTGAAATCCAGGCGCGATCAGGTCGATGATCCACGGAGTGATGAAGACGCAGATCGTGACGATGGCCATGACGACCACGCCGAGAAGCGAGAGGATCACGCCCGCGACGCGCCCTGCCATCTCGTCGTCGTCCTCGGCGATCAATCGCGCGTAAACGGGGATGAACGACGCTGAGAGCACGCCTTCGCCGAACAGGTTCTGCAGGAAGTTGGGGATCTTCAGGCCGGCGTTGTACGCGCCCGCGGCGGGCGAGTTGCCGAGGTAGTGCGCGAAGACGCGGACGCGAACCAGTCCGGCGATGCGGCTGAGCAGGATTCCGGCCGCGACGAGCACGGCAAAGCCGGCAGCGCGCGGCTTTGCTTTCGCGGGAACGTCAGGTGGCGTAGCGTCGGCGGTCATCGATAACGGGCGGGAAGCCTACTGCGGAATTCGCGCCGGAATGGCGCGGTACCATACCGCGACCGTGCCAAATCATGGACTTATACGGATCGCAGGCGCCGGACCGTCCGGCCTCGCCGCGGCCATCATCCTCGCCCGCGCCGGCCGCGAGGTTGAGGTTCACGAGGCCAAACGCGACGTCGGGACGCGCTTCATCGGCGACCTGCAGGTCATCGAAGGCGCGTCCGAACCCGAACCGGTCCCCGCG
>JBAVBF010000703.1:0-2432 GCA_049586115.1 Thermoanaerobaculia bacterium
ACCGAGAGATGCTCGAAAAGGTAGTGCAGCTGGAAGACCATCCCGACGCGCGTGCGCAGCTCGCGAATCGTCGCGCGCGGAGGTTGCGGTCCGGGACGGAGCACGACGCCGCCAACGTCGATCGCGCCGTCTTCGAACGTCTCCAGCGCCGCGATGCATCGCAGCACGGTCGTTTTGCCGCCGCCGGAAAGTCCCATCAGCGCGACGAGCTCGCCCGCTGCGACGGACGCGTTCACGCCGCGCAGGATTTCGCGGTCGCCGCGGCGGAGGCGGAGGTTCGTGATCGAGAGGATGCTCATTGCGTAGTCACCAGTAAATGTTTCGTCGTAGCGCCGCCGGCGCTACGTTCCGTTGCGTACCCGATCCTCATTCCGTCGCCGCCCTCCAGCGATCTTCGAGTCGTCCCGCGAGCCGCGAGAGCGGAAGCGACAACACGAGGTACAGCGCGGCGCAGAGGATGCCGGGGATGACCCAGCTTCCGATGTTCGCGGCGAAAATCGAGGTCTGTTTCGTCAGCTCGATCACCGTGATGACCGAGACGAGCGATGAGTCTTTGAGCAGCGCGACGAAATCGTTCGTCATCGGCGCGAGTGCGATCCGGAACGCTTGCGGTCCGCGCACGAGCCGCAGCACCTGCGATTCGGTCAAGCCCAATGTCCGCGCCGCTTCGAGCTGTCCGCGCGGAACCGCTTCCAGCGCGCCGCGATAAATCTCGCTTTCGTAGGCCGCGTAGTTCAGGCCGAGTCCGAGTAGTGCGGCGATGAATGCTGGCAATCGAATGACAGACGAGAGGCCGTAGTAGAGAACGAAAAGTTGCAGCAGCACCGGAGTGCCGCGCACGACTTCGACGTAAATCGTGAGCAGCGCGCGTAGGAGCGGGTTGCCATAAACGCGGCCGCTGGCGATGAAGACGCCGCCGAAAACCGCCAGCGCCATCGCCGCACACGACAGGACGATCGTGATCAGCGACGCGCGCAACAGCGCCGGAATGTACCGGAGCACGATGTCGAATTGCTTCGTCGCGACAGCCGTTTCGGCAGGTCTCTTCGGAGCGTTCTCGTTCAACACGCTCCCGAAAAACGGCGGTTGATACGCATCCCAGATGCCCCACTTGCGATAAATCTGCTCCAGCGTGCCGTCGCGCATGCGCGCGCGAAGGATCTCGTTGATGCGATCGCGCAGCGCAGTATTGCCGCTGGCGAGGACGCCGATGTAGTGCCCGGTCGCGACCGGCTTCGGCTCCGTCCACAGTCCCGGCACGCGGCGCATCGAGCGGACGGCGATGATGTTGTCGAGCAGCACGGCGTCGAGGCGGCCGGCGCGCAGGTCGGCGTATGGGTGGACGTCGTCGTCGTACGACACGCAGATCACGCCGTCGCTCTTTTCCGCCGCGAGCACGCGTTCGTACGCGATCGTGCCGCCGAGAGTGCCGATGCGGTGCCCGCGCAACGCGGCCAGCGTCGAGAATTTGCCGCGATCCTCGGCGCGCATGGTCAGCACTTCATGGAATTCAAAGTACGGAATCGTGGCCGCGAGCATGCGCCGCCGCGGCGGAGTGTCTTCGACGCCGCTCATGCCGATCTTGAAGTCGCCGCGTTGCACCGATTGATCGATGTCGCTGAATGAGACCTGTACGAACTCGGCCCGCTTGCCGAGTCCTTTCGCAATCTGCTCGGCCACTTCCACGTCGAATCCGCGCAGCTTCGACGGATCGCTCGGATCGGCCTCCACGAACGGGGCGCCCCCTTCGGCATCGCCGCCCCAGCGGAAGACGGGCTGCTGCGCGCTCGCAGCCGAGGCGACGAGCAGCAGAACGAGAACGATGCGGCGCATTTGCGCGGCGATGATAGAGCTACTTCTTGATGATCGTTACATCTCCTGCACGCGCGCCCGGCGCGATGCTCCAGCCGTCGTTGAGCGTGAGCGTGTAGTCGTCGTGCGCTTCCGCTGGGACGACGATCGACATCCAATCGGAGCCGATCAGCGCGCCGCCTTTGCGGACGACCAGCGAGCCCCATTCATCGCGGAGGGTGAGCGCCGGGTAGACGGTGCCGAGTGCTTCGAACGGTTGCGCCGCGTTCGGATCGAACTCGAACGACATGTGCTTCAGCGGGATCGTGAGACGCGGACCGTCGACGAAGCGCGCGCGGAAGTCGCGCAGCATCGTCTGCTTGCGCGCGTCGCGTTCCTGCTCCGAGGCGAGGAGCTTCGCGCCGTCGTAGGACATCGCACGGGCCTCGGCATCCTGCGCGGCGGCGACATGCCACGCGTCCGCTGCAAGACTGCCGAGGTCGTCGGAAGCCTTCGCAGCACGCGTCCAATGCGGACGCTTCATCTCGATCAGTGTTCCCCAGGCTGGTCCGGACGCATACGCGAATGAACGAACGAATGTCGGCGTCGCCTCGGCATCGCGCAGTTTGTCGATCAGATGC
>JBAVBF010000704.1:0-2890 GCA_049586115.1 Thermoanaerobaculia bacterium
GGAAAAACGCCTCGACGCCGAGTCGCGTCTCAAGAATGGAAAACTGCGAGCGCTGGTGGCCACCGCGTCGCTGGAGCTCGGCATCGACATCGGCCACGTCGACCTGGTCTGCCAGATCGCCTCGCCGCATCGCATCGCCACGCTGCTGCAACGCGTCGGACGCTCCGGCCACACCGTTTCCGGCTTGCCGAAAGGCCGCCTCTTCCCCATCTCGCGCGATGACCTCATCGAATGCGCCGCGTTGATGCGCGAAGTCCGCCGCGGCGAGCTCGACACGATCGTCACCCACGACGCGCCGCTCGACGTTCTCGCGCAACAAATCGTGGCCGAGACGTCGTGCGCCGATTACAGCGAGGACGAACTGTTCGATCTGATGCATCGCGCATGGCCATATCGCGATCTCACACGCAAGAACTTCGACGAAGTGCTGGCCATGGTCGCGGAAGGTTTCGCCACGAAGCGCGGACGCCGCGGCGCGCTCGTGCATCGCGACGAAGTCAATCATCGCGTTCGCGGACGGCGCGGCGCGCGCATGCTGGCCATCACGTCCGGGGGCGCGATCCCCGAGGTCGCGGATTACAAAGTGGTGCTGGAGCCGGACGACACCGTGGTCGGCACGCTCAACGAAGACTTCGCCATCGAGAGCACCGCCGGCGACATCTTCCAGCTCGGCAACGCCTCCTGGCAGATCACGCAAGTCATCAGCGGCACGGTCCGCGTCTCCGACGCGCACGGCGCGCCGCCGACGATTCCCTTCTGGCTCGGCGAAGCGCCGGCGCGCAGCGACGAATTGTCGAAAGCGGTGAGCGACTTTCGCGATGGCGCCACCTCGGTCGAATGGGTCGAAGCCGAGACCGGCCTTCCCCAGACTGCCGCAACAGAGATCGTCAACTACTTGACCGATTCTCGCAACGCCCTCGGCGCGATGCCGACGCAGGACACGATCATCCTCGAACGCTTCTTCGACGAATCGGGCGGCATGCAGCTGATCCTCCACGCGCCGTTCGGAAGCCGCATCAACAAAGCGTGGGGCCTCGCGCTGCGCAAGCGTTTCTGCCGCCAGTTCAATTTCGAACTGCAGGCCGCGGCCACCGAGGATGCCGTGCTGTTGTCGCTGGGGCCGCAGCATTCATTTCCGCTCGCCGACGTCTTCCGCTATCTCCATCCCGCCACCGCGCGCGACGTCCTCGTGCAGGCCATGCTCGCCGCGCCCGTCTTCCAGACGCGTTGGCGCTGGAACACCACCATCTCGCTGGCCATCCCGCGCAATCGCGGCGGACGCAAAGTTCCGCCGCCGCTGCAGCGCGCCATGGCCGACGACTTGATGGCCGCCGTCTTCCCCGACGCCGCCGCCTGTCCCGAAAATCTCGCCGGCGATCGCGAGCTGCCCGACCATCCGCTCGTCAACCAGGTCGTCCGCGACTGCCTCGAGGAAGCGATGGACTTCGACGGCCTCACGCGCGTGCTCACCCGCATCCACGCCGGCGAGATCGAATGCATCGCCCGCGACACCACCGAACCGTCGCCACTCGCGCACGAAATCCTGAACGCGAAGCCGTACGCCTTCCTCGACGACGCGCCGCTCGAAGAGCGCCGTACGCAGGCCGTGATGACGCGCCGTTCGACGTCGAACGACCTCAGCGTCCTCGACGCCAACGCGATCGAGCGCGTGCGCGACGAAGCACGCCCCGATCCTCGCGATGCCGATGAGTTGCACGACGCACTGCTGACGTTTGGCTTCCTCCTCGAAGGCGAAGTCGAAGTTCCCCAGCTGTTCACGGAACTCGCAGCATCGAAAAGGGCGACATTTATCGATTTCCTGGGAACGCGGGCGTCCCGCCCGCACCTGGAAATCAGCGGGCGAGACGCCCGCGATCCCAGGATCTGGATCGCCGCCGAACGAATCCCCGAGCTCCTCGCCATTCATCCGACGCTGCAATTCGACATCGCTCCCCCACCATCGCGAATAAAGGATTGGCAGCGCGAAAACGCCATCGTCGAAATCATCCGCGGACGCATGTCTCTCCTCGGACCAACAACAGCAGTCGAGCTCGCGCAGTCGATGAGCATCGACGAAAACGACGCCGACGCCGCCCTGCTGAAACTCGAATCCGAAGGCGCCATCCTGCGCGGCACCTTCACTCTTCACTCTTCACCCTTCACCCTTCAATGGTGTGATCGCCGCCTCCTCGCGCGCATCCACCGATACACGCTCAACCGCCTGCGCGCCGAAATCGAGCCGGTCACCGCCGCCGACTTCATGCGCTTCCTGTTCGCCTGGCAGCACGTGACGCCGTCGTCGCGCCTGACCGGCATCGACGGCGTTCAAGAAGTCATCAAACAACTCGACGGTTTCGAAATCGCCGCGAACGCGTGGGAGCGACACGTCCTCCCGTCGCGCATCGATCGCTACGAGCCATCGCTCCTCGACGCGCTCTGCTTCACCGGCGAAATCGGCTGGGCAAGGCTCACCACCGGCGTCGCGCTCTTCCCACGCGCGCACACCTCCGCCTGGCTGACCGATTCGACGCCGACGCTCAGCGAGCGCGCTCAGCGCGTCCTCGACCGACTCCGCACGCGCGGCGCCTCCTTCGCCCGCGACCTAGGCGACGACACCGAAGCGCTCGACGAGTTGACGACCGCAGGCCTCATCACCTCGGACGGCTTCATCGGACGCCGCCCCGAACGCGCCGGCCGCTGGTCAATCCTGACCGCAGACATCGATCGCGAAGAAGCCGTCGAAACGCAGGCGCGCGCGCTGCTCAATCGCTACGGCGTCATCTTCCGCCGCCTCCTCACCCGCGAACCGAACGCCGCGCCCTGGCGCGAACTGGCCCGCGTCTACCGCCGCCTCGAAGCGCGCGGCGAAATCCGCGGCGGCCGCTTCGTC
>JBAVBF010000705.1:0-2756 GCA_049586115.1 Thermoanaerobaculia bacterium
CGATTCTCGATGAGCGCGCGCTGGATGAAGCGCTTGCGAGCGAGCGTGCCGCCGGGCGGACCATCGCATTCGCGAACGGCTGCTTCGACGTGCTGCATGTCGGCCACATCCGCTATCTGCAAGGGGCGGCGAAAGAAGCGGACGTATTGGTCGTCGGCGTCAACGGTGATGAATCGGTGCACGAGCTGAAGGGTCCAGGGCGGCCGGTGATGAATGAAGCGGAACGCGCGGAGATCATCGCTGCGATCCGCGGCGTTTCCTACGTGACGATTTTTCGCGAGCGCAGCCCGGCCCGATTGATCGGCGATTTCAAGCCGGACGTGCATTGCAAAGGTACGGACTACACGCCCGACAGCGTGCCGGAAGCCGCGGTGGTGCGGGCGTATGGCGGACGCGTAGCCATCGTCGGCGATCCAAAAGATCACTCCACGACCGAGTTGCTGGAGACGATGCGGCGGCGATGACGGACGCCGCGCCGGAGCGCCTTCTCGTCATCCGTCTCTCCGCCTTCGGCGACGTCATTCACACGATCCCTGCGGTCATGGCGTTGCGCGACGCGCTGCCGCGGACGGAAATCGCCTGGGCGGTCGAGCCGGCGTATGCGGAGTTGGTCGAGATCGTGGCGCGGGTGAAAGCGGTTCGCGTGTCATTGAAACGCTGGTCGTTCGCGCGGATCGCTGCCGCGCGGCGTGACGTTCGCGGCTTCTCGACCGCGATCGACTTCCAGGGACTGATCAAATCGGCGCTGATCGCGCGCGTCAGCGGCGCGCGGGATCGTTACGGATTCGCGCGCGATGTCATTCGCGAAAAGCCGGCCGCGCTTTTCGTCAGCCGGCCGGCGACGATCGATCGATCGAAGCACGTTGTCGAATGGAACCTGGAGCTTGCGCGGACGCTGGTCTCCGCCATCACTCGCGTACCCGAGGTTGATTTCACGCCGTTCGCGCATGACGCGAGCGGCCAGCTTGCGCAATTTGCGAATCGTGCCGTTCTGCTTCCGGGAGCGGGCAAGCCCGGGAAACAGTGGCCGGTCGGGCGATTCGCGGAGTTGGCGAAACGCATCGGCAGCGACGCGCTCGTCGTTTGGGGACCGGGCGAAGAATCGCTCGCCCGCGCGATCGGCGCCGAGGTTGCGCCGCCGACGAACTTCCGCGAGCTCGCGTTCGTTTTGCGTCACGCGCGACTCGTCATCGGCGCCGATACCGGCCCGCTGCATCTCGCGGCAGCGCTCGGCACGCCGCTCATCGGACTCTACGGACCGACCGATCCGGCGCGAAACGGACCGTATGGCCAGATCGATCGCGTCGTCTCAACATTCACCAGCAGCAGGTCGATGCACGACATCACCGTCGACGACGTCATGCGCCTGATACTCCAAATAAACGCGCGTTGACGCTTGTGCGCGACGGAGCGTAAACTCGCCGGTCACGAACCGAAATCGCTGATGCCCCGTAACTTCCGACCGAGCACGGCGTGCTCTTTGTGACGCGCACCGGCCACCCAACTATGAGCGTACGTCTTGGCGAACTATTGACGAAAGCGAGTCTGATCACCTCCGATCAGCTCAAAGATGCGCTGAAACTCCAGAAAGAGACCGGCGGCAAGCTCGGCGAGACGCTCATCAAGCTCGGGTTTGTGGCCGAGGAAGACATTACGGAGTGTCTGTCGCAGCAGTTCGGAGTGCCGTCGATCAACCTCGCGCACTTCGAGATCGACTCGGCCGTCATCAAGCTGATCCCGCCCGACGTCGCCCGCAAATACAACATCCTTCCGGTGAACAAGACCGGCGCCACGGTCACCATCGCCATGGCCGATCCGACCAACGTCTTCGCCATGGACGACATCAAGTTCATGACCGGCTACAACGTCGAGCCTGTCGTGGCCTCGGAGCTCGGCATCAAGGCCGCCATCGACAAGTACTACGGTACGACCTCGTCACTTGAGCTGAAGAAGGTCATGGAGGACCTGCAGCAGTCCGAGAGCGCCGACCTCGAGGTTCTGGAAGAGGAAGAAGAATTCGACCTGGCCGCGCTGGCCGACTCGGCCGAAGAAGCGCCGGTCGTCAAGCTCGTAAATCTCATTCTCACCGACGCCATCAAGCGCGGCGCATCCGACATCCACATCGAACCGTACGAGAAAGAGTTCCGCGTGCGCTTCCGGATCGACGGGACGCTGTACGAAATCATGAACCCGCCGCTGAAGCTGAAGGACGCGATCACGTCGCGCATGAAGATCCTGGCGAAGCTCGACATCTCCGAGAAGCGCTTGCCGCAGGACGGCCGCATCAAGCTGAAGATGAAGCTCAATGACAAAAACAAAGAGCTCGACTTCCGCGTCTCGGTTCTGCCGACGCTCTTCGGCGAGAAGATCGTCATGCGTCTTCTCGACAAGGACAACCTGCGCCTCGACATGACCAAGCTCGGCTTCGAGCCGGAGTCGCTGGTGCGTTTCGAGGAGGCGATCTTCAAGCCGTGGGGGATGGTACTCGTGACCGGTCCGACCGGATCGGGGAAAACGAACACGCTCTACTCGGCGTTGTCGAAAGTGAATTCGCCCGAAGTGAACATCATGACCGCCGAGGATCCGGTCGAGTTCAATCTGCCCGGGATCAATCAGGTGCAGATGAAGGAGTCGATCGGCCTCAATTTCGCCGCCACGCTGCGCTCCTTCCTGCGGCAGGATCCGAACATCATCCTGGTCGGCGAGATCCGCGACTTTGAAACGGCGGAGATCGCGATCAAGGCCGCGCTGACCGG
>JBAVBF010000706.1:0-1839 GCA_049586115.1 Thermoanaerobaculia bacterium
GCCGAAGACCGGGTCGAACGCTGCTTCGAATGAGAGGCAAAGCTTCTATGAGAAGTTCAGCCCTCTTCTTCGGACTCAATGCCACTGACACGGCCCCCTCATTTTCCTGACTGATGCTACCGCAATCATTGCGTCTAACTCCCAATCATTGCGGCAATGATTGTTAAGTAATTGATTCTAAAAGAGTTGTTGACAATCACGACCTCGTGACCAATCTTCAAGTGTGTACGGACAAGCGAACAGGCGGCGTTAGAGGCGCCACCTGTTCCGAACGATCCGAGAACTCGGTCGTCCGGCTCGTCCGGCTGGAGCAAAGATGAAACAGCCGTCAGAGCAGTATCTGGCTACGCCTGCAAAGCCTACCCGTCAAGCGAGACATCGCGGGCGACGTCTCGTGGAGGGTCGTGCTTCCTTGGAAGCGCATGAGATCGAGGACAGAGTTCCGAAGAAGACCAGCCGCGCGGCTACGTGGCCCTACACAGAGCACTTCACGGCCGAGAGGACCGATTCCAGTGCGCTGACATCGCCGGCGGCCGTTGCAATCGACAGGGTTGGAGCCGAAGGGTTGCGACCGCGCTCGTCAGCCATCGAAGATTCAGTTGGGCTGATTCAAGCAGTGCGCTGCAATCCAAAACTGTCGCGGATCGCGGCCCTTGAGAGCGCCGATCGACGCGATCCCCAAGTGAAGAAGATTCGCGAGCAGATCTTCACTGCTGGCTCCAGCATCCTGGTCCAGCTCTATCGCGACCTTTTCGCCAAAGACGATGCTGAAAGAGTGCTTCGACTGGCAGAGCGGAGGCAGCAACCGAGCAGCCTCTTTCTACCCATCGACGCATCGCGATCTCCGATCGAGGTGGCAATCTGCGCCATTTCGGACCTGCTCGCCGAGACAAAAGACCCTTGTCACCCTTCCATGAAGAGTGAGCGGCAATGCGGCATTTTCCGTCGCCCGTATGACGCGATGCCTCTAATCTTTCCGAATGGGCACTTTCGCACGGAGGGAACGTTTTTCGCCGACGTCGATCGACTCGCATGGGAATGGATACCGATAACGCTTTTCACGCTCACGAGCCCCGATGGTGAAGAGTACGAAGAGGCAACGCCGGCGACAGACGCGGCAGGGAATGTGGCAGCCCGCATCTTCTATTTGTGGCGCGGCATAGCGCTTTCTACCGCTTACAAACACGGTGAGCGCAAGGCCCCAACGCCCAAAGGGCGTCAGACCAAGAAACACGCCTCCGTGCCCGGCCTGCACGAAGTTGATGGTCACCTTGTTGTTCACATTCCAACGTATCTGGCGGAGCGGTTGGAAAGGAAGACGACACATTGGTCGAGGAAGGCCGCCGCGGGGCCTTCGCTTGCGGTCGTGACAACCAACGAGCAACTTACGCGGACTGAGAAGTTCCTTATCCAACTCCAAAGCGAGGGGGCCGATACAGTTTATCTGCGCGAGGAATGGGCGAATCAGATCGCCGAAGAACGCCGCCTTGGCATTTATGGATAGAACTCTTGTGCGTGCGGAGACTTGTTCTTACGCCAGGGGTCGAAGTCCCCTGTGTCGGTGGATCAACCGACGCCGACCTTTCAATGAGAAGCGAAGAAGGATTGCGCGGCTCACGAGCACCGTTGCCGCATCCACCGCTGGGCGTATCACGCCAGCTGGTTCTCCCGCTTGGTCGTCTTCGGTACGCTCAGGTGAGGAGGAACGAGGGCGAGTATCCGGGTTGCTGGTCTTCCATGATCTGTACCTCGCGCGCAACTGCATTCAGTTGATGCCCGAGGAAGCAGGCGCCGCTGAGTGGCCCGAAGTAGAAAAGCATGAGTCGTGTTGCTCGGTGT
>JBAVBF010000707.1:0-3918 GCA_049586115.1 Thermoanaerobaculia bacterium
GCGTGAACCCGTCTCTCTCTTGAATGCGCTCTGAATCCGACTCTCTCGCCATCCTCGACGCCGCGCTGAACGCCGCGCAGGCTGCCGGTGCGTCCGAAGCCGATGCGGTGTTCGAGTCGACCGACCAGAACATCAGCCGGTTTGCGAATTCGAATCTGCACCAGAACATGTCCGAGGTCGGCGCGGAGCTGACGTTGCGGGTGATCGTTGAAGACGCGATGGGCGTGGCATCGACGACGGTGTTCGATGCCGATGAGATCGCGCGCACCGCGGCGCTGGCGCGCGAGGCGGCGAAGCACTCCGATGCGCTGCAGAACTTCAGCGGGCTGTATCGCGCGAACGAGCCGCTGCCGGACGTAGTGACGTTCGACGAAGCGACGGCCGCGATCGCGCCGGCGGCGAAGGCGCGAGCCCTGCGCGAGATGTTTGATCGCGGATGGAAACGCGACATCCAGTTTGCCGGCGCCTACGGAACCGGCGCATCGTCGATCGCGGTCGCGAATTCGCACGGCATTCGCCGCTACTGCACGGTGACGTCGTCCGACGCCACCGTCATCGCCATCGGCGCGAACGGTTCCGGCTACGCCACGGCTCTCGATCGCAGCAACATCGACGTCGTCGCGCTCGGCGATGAGGCCACGTTCAAGGCGGAGCTGTGCGGCGACGTCGTCGAAGACATCGAGCCGGGCGCGTACGACGTCATCCTCGAACCTCCTGCCACTGCCGAAGTCGTCGACTGGATGAACCTCATCACACTCAGCGGCGCGGCGTACGACGACGGCTCCTCGTTCTTCGTCAACAACGTCGGCAAACAGGTCGTCGGCACCAACTTCACGCTCGCCGACGACGCGCTCGATCCCAGCTTCCTCCCGTTTCCGTTCGATCTCGAAGGACTGCCGAAGCGGCGCGTGGCGATGATCGAACGCGGCATCGTCCGCACACCGGCGGTCGACAAGGTCTACGCCGACCGCCTCCACTTCCCTCCCACCGCCACCTGCTGGAACCTCGGCGGGACCGAGCACGGGTCGGCGTTCCACCTGTCGATCGACGGCGGCGACGCCACGCGCGAAGAGCTCATCCGGTCGACGAAGCACGGCATCTGGGTCACCCGCTTCAACTACGTCAACGGCCTGCTGGAGCCGAAGACCGCGCTGATGACCGGCACCACGCGTGACGGTACGTTCCTGATCCGCGACGGCGAGGTCGTGGCGCGGCTCCCGAACCTGCGCTGGACGCAGTCGATCGTCGAAGCCTTTTCGCGCATCGAAGGGCTGACGCGCGAACGCCGCCGCGTCGCGACCTGGTACAACCACTTCGGCGGTACGATCGCGCCGGTGATGAAGATCGCTGGGTGGAACTTTAATGGAAGAGTGAAGAGTGAAGGGTGAAGAGTGAAATGGTGAGTGATTTGCAGAACCGCTACCCGTTTCACTCTTCACTCTTCACCCTTCACTCTTTGTAATGTCTCAATACATCCTCCGCCGATTCCTGCAGATGATTCCGATTACCTTCGGGATCCTGACGCTCGTCTTTTCGCTGATCCACATGATCCCCGGCGATCCGGCGGTGCAGATCGCGGGCGAAAGCGCGCGGCCGGAGGACGTTGCGGCGGTGCGCAAAGCGCTCGGACTCGATCAGCCGCTCTGGACGCAATACGTCCACTACGTCACGCACGTCGTTCGCGGCGACTTCGGCACCTCGTTTCAAACGAACCTCAGCGTGGCCGATCAGATCAAACAGCGCTATCCCGCCACGATCGAGCTGGCGATGGGATCGATGTTCATCGCGCTGCTGGTCGCCTTTCCGCTCGGCATCATCTCCGCGATTTATCGAAACTCCTGGATCGACAACGTGGCGCGATTCTTCGCGCTCATCGGCGTCTCCATGCCGAGCTTTCTGTTCGGACCGTTGCTCATCATTGCCTTCGCCATCAATCACGAATGGTTCCCCGTATCCGGACGCGATGCGGGACTCAGATCGCTGGTCCTCCCTTCGGTGACGATGGGACTGGCGCTCTCCGCAATCCTGACGCGCATGATCCGCATTTCGCTGGCGGACGAATTGACGCAGCTCTACGTCACGACCGCGGTGGCCAAAGGCGTTACGCGCGCGCGGGCCATTTTCCGCCACGCGATGAAGAACGCGCTGATTCCGGTCATCACCGTGCTCGCGCTGCAATTCGGATCGCTGCTGACCGGCGCCATCATCACCGAGCAGATTTTTTCCTGGCCGGGGCTCGGCCGCCTGCTGCTGACGTCGATCTCCAACCGCGACTATCCGCAGGTGCAGGCCTCGATCCTCGTCATCGCCTTGACTTACATCCTCGTGAACTTTGCCAGCGATCTGCTGTACGGGGTCGTCGATCCAAGAATCAAGCTTGAATGAGACGTCTCCTCCGCAATTTCGCCTTCACTGCCGGCCTGCTGCTGACCGTGCTGCTCGTCGTCGTCGCCATCGCCGCGCCGCTGTTGTCGCCGTTCGATCCGAATGCGCAGGACACGATCCGCCGCCTCGAGCCGCCGTCGCAGGGACATCTCCTCGGCCTCGACGATCTCGGCCGCGACGTTCTCTCGCGCATCATCTGGGGTTCTCGCGTGTCGCTGCGCGTTGGATTCAGCGTGGTCATTCTCGCGTCGCTCATTGGCGTCACGCTCGGCGCGATGGCCGGCTACTTCGGCGGCTGGATGGACACGCTGATCATGCGCATCACCGACATACTGCTGGCCTTCCCCGGCATCCTCCTCGCCATCGCGCTGGTGGCGGTTCTAGGCCCAAGCCTCAACAATGTCGTGCTGGCGCTGGTGGTGATCGGATGGGTCGGCTACGCGCGTCTCGTGCGCGGCCAGGTTCTGAAAGTGCGCGAGATGGAGTACGTCGTGGCCGCGCGCGCGATGGGCGCCCGCTCGCCGCGCGTGATCATGCGCCACGTGCTGCCGAACGTGATCAATCCGTTGATCGTGATGGCCACGCTCGGACTGGCCGGAACGATTTTGTCCGAGGCCGCGCTGTCATTTCTCGGACTGGGAGTGCAGCCGCCGACGCCGTCGTGGGGCGCGATGCTGACCTCCGGCCGCCGCTACCTCGGCCTCGCCAACCATCTCGCGATCTGGCCCGGCATCGCGATCATGCTCGCCGTCATGGGCCTCAACTTCCTCGGCGACGGCCTCATCGACGCACTCGATCCAAAGTACCGGAAAGAGATGTAGCGCGCCTCATAAAAACAGTGACCGCCCGCGCGGGATCATCGCGGAACGTGCGCACCGGCGCGTAGCCGTTTGCCCGCAGTGCGTCGACGCGTGATGGAACATCGAGATCCGTTTCATACAACGCGACCGCATCCGCGTTCACCTCGGACAATTTCTCCGGCGGAGTGCCGACGTCCGTCATCGCCATTTTGTCGCCGAGGTAAAGCTTGTCGCCGTAGGACCAGAGCTGGGAAGCGGCGATGGAGTGGATCGACGGATTCGACGCGATCCACCGGGCCGCCATCACCGACGGCTGCGATTTTCGCGCGAGGTAGCGAAGTCCGTGCAGATCCCAAACGATCGAGATCGCCACGAGCACGATGGCGATGCCGCGGTTGCGCATCGATGCATATCCGATCGCGGCAGCGATACAGAGAAACGGGATCATCACCTGGAGATACCGCAGCTCTTTGTGCCTGATCGCCGAGAACGCGATCAGCGGGATGACGACATACCAGATGGCCCGGCTGCGGCGCGCGTACCAGAGCAGCGGCAGCAGCGCCGGCGAACACCAGCGGGCAAGGTTCGCGAGATACCACCACGGCGCCTGGTACTTTACGCGCGACGCGAAATCCGGCGCGATCAGCGTGAGATGCGCGAACTTGATCGCACTGGAGAAAGGCGTGCCCCAGGTCAGCCAGTCGTAAAGGCCGGCTGTGAGGAGGATCGACAC
>JBAVBF010000708.1:0-8062 GCA_049586115.1 Thermoanaerobaculia bacterium
CGCCACTGCTGCGCTTTCCATCGCACGTCGCCCGCGAACGCGAACGCCTCCGCTCCACCGCCGCCACCCTCGGCGCCGTCTCGCCGCTCTCGGTTCTCTCCCGCGGCTACGCCATCGCCTTCTCGCGCACTAAGCGCGGCAAACGCAAACCGATCATGGACGTCAGCACCGTCGGAATCGGCGAACCGATCGAAGTGCAATTGAAAACCGGCCGCCTCGCATGCACGGTTGACGGGAAGACGATGGGGCTTGAGACTGTGTGGCCCACAACAGGCGAGTGATGGCCCGCAAGTCGAACGAATTCGAAAAAGCCTTTCAGCATCTCGAGACGATCGTGAAGCGTCTGGAGTCGGAGGAGATGCCGCTCGATGAATCGCTGCAGCTCTTCGAGGAGGGCATTCGCCTGTCTCGCTTTTGCAATCAGAAGCTCGAAGAGGTGGAGAAGAAGATCGAGCTGATCCTGGCCGACGCGAAAGGGCAGCCGCGCATCGAGCCGTTCGAAAGCGAGGAGCTTGACGAAGTTGCCGAGGTCGATGAGGAGTGATCAGCGGCTACCTGAACGAGAAACGGCAACTCGTCGATCGGATTCTTGACGCGAACCTTCCTCCAGCGGATACAGCTCCGGCCGTCATTCACGAAGCGATGCGCTACGCGGTCCTCGGCGGCGGCAAACGCATTCGTCCGATCGTCGCCATCGCCGCGGCGGAAGCGTGCGGCGCGAATGTCGACGAGCTTCTCGTTCCGATCGCGGCGCTGGAACTGATTCACACCTATTCGCTCGTTCACGACGATCTCCCCGCGTTGGACGATGACGACCTTCGGCGCGGGCGCAAGACTACGCACGTCGTCTTCGGCGAAGCGATGGGCATCCTCACGGGCGACGCGTTGCTCACCGAGGCGTTAGCGTGGCTGGCGAGGCCGATCGGGGCGGTTGACGCGGCGCAGCAGCTTCGTGCCATCGGCGAAGTCGCCGTCGCCGTCGATTCGAAGGGGATGATCGGTGGCCAGGTCGCGGACATCATCGCTACCGGAGCGGATCAACCGACGCCGGAGTTGCTCGACTTCATCCATCGCAACAAAACCGGCAAGCTGCTCACCGCCTCCGTCGTCCTCGGCGGACTGCTGGCGAACGCGCCCGACGACAGGATCGACGCGCTGCGACGCTACGGCAACGCCGTCGGCCTGGCCTTCCAGATCGTCGACGATCTCCTCGATCAGGAAGAAGACGCCGCCACGCTCGGCAAAACGGCGGGGAAGGATGTTGCACAAGGCAAGCTCACCTACCCCGCGCTTTTCGGCACGGATGCCGCACGCGCGAAGGTCGAGTCGCTCCTCGGCGAGGCGCTTCGGAACGCTGCTATCATCGCCGGTCCTGTGAACTATCTCCCCGGTATCGCGCGTTTCATCTGCGAACGGCGATCCTGAGAGGCGCCGCACCTGCCATGACGCTCCTCGAAACCATCAACTCGCCGCAAGACCTCCGTAAACTCGACCGGAAGCAGCTGCACGAGCTGGCCGGCGAGATCCGCCACCGCATCATCGAAGTGGTCTCGAAGATTGGCGGCCATTTCGGCGGCAACCTCGGCATCGTCGAGCTGACGCTGGCGCTGCACTACGTCTTCGATACACCGCGCGATCAGATCGTCTTCGACACCGGGCATCAGTCGTATCCACACAAGCTGATCACCGGACGCCGCGACACGTTCGACACGATCCGCATGCACGGCGGCATTTCCGGTTTCTGCAAGCGGGAAGAGTCGGAGTACGACGTCTTCAACGCCGGTCACGCGTCGACGTCGATCTCCGCCGCCCTCGGCATCGCGGTCGCGCGCGACATCAAACACGACGACTACCGCGTCGTGGCCATCATCGGCGACGGCGCTCTCTCAGGCGGTCTCGCGCTCGAAGGCCTCAACCAGGCCGGCCATCTAAAACGCAAGTTGATGATCATCCTCAACGACAACGACATGTCGATCTCGACGAACGTCGGCGCGATGTCGGGATACCTGAACGGGATCATCAAAGGTCAGACCTACAACAAAGGGAAGGATCTGGCGCGCGGCATCATGGACCGCATCCCGCTCGTCGGCGGGAAGCTCCACGGCCTGGCCAGCGACATGGAGCAGCTCTTCAAGCACATGATCGTGCCGGGCACGCTCTTCGAGGAGCTCGGCTTCAAATACCTCGGCCCCTACGACGGCCACGATCTCGATTTCCTGATCGACCTCTTCGAAAAAAACAAGGATTACAACGGCCCGCTCCTCGTGCACGTGATCACGAAAAAGGGGAAGGGCTACGTGCCGGCCGAGAACAAGCCGATCTGGTCGCACGGCGTTTCTCCGTTCGACATCGACTCGGGGGAAGTCGTGAAGTCGACGAAGCCGTCGCCGCCGAGCTACACGGCCGTCTTCGCCGACGCGCTCATCGAGCTCGCCAAACGCGATCCGAAAATCGTCGGCATCACCGCGGCGATGCCGGACGGCACGGGCATGGACAAGTTCGGCAAGGCCTTCCCCGATCGCATGTTCGACGTCGGCATCGCCGAAGAGCACGCAATCACGTTCTGCGGCGGCCTGGCGACGCAGGGGATGAAGCCGATTGCAGCGATCTACTCGACGTTCCTGCAGCGCGCCTTCGATCAGGTCTTCCACGACGTCGCGATCATGGATCTGCCGGTCGTCTTCGCACTCGACCGCGGCGGAATCGCCGGCGCCGACGGGCCGACGCACCACGGCATCTACGACATGGCCTACCTGCGCATTTTCCCGAACATGGTCTGCATGGCGCCGAAGGACGAGAACGAGCTTCGGCACATGCTCAAGACGTCGTTCGAGACGGGCCATCCGACGTCACTGCGCTACCCGCGCGGCAACGGCTTCGGCGTGGCGATGGACGCGGAGCTGCAGTCGCTGCCGATCGGCAAAGGCGAAGTGATGCGCGAAGGCAACGCCGGCGCGATCTTCGCCATCGGCAACGAAGTCTGGCCGTCGATGCAGGCGGCGGAGATGCTTGCCAAAGAAGGAGTGGAAGTCGCCGTCATCAACGCCCGCTTCATCAAGCCGCTCGACGACGAATTGATCGCGAAGTACTGCCGCCCCTTCACGAAGATCATCACCGTCGAAGAAGGCTCTCTCGCCGGCGGCTTCGGCTCCGCGATCATGGAGCGCGTCCAGCAGCTCGGCATCCGCGACGTCGCCTTCCACCGAATCGGCATCCCGGACGAATACGTCCACCACGGCGCCCAGGACGTCCTCCGCGCGCAGTACGACCTCGATGCGAACGGGATCGCGAAAAGGGTTCGGGAGTTTGTGGCGGGCGCGTTCGAATCCGATGAACTCAGTCCTGAGATGAAGGCGTTGATTGCGAATGGAGCGACAGCAGGTGAAATCGCCGAATTTCTGACGCGCGACATTCCCGCGGCGGAGTGGCGTCATCGCAGCGCCGAAGACCATGATTCAGACCACATCGACGAGGTCGTATACGGCATGAAACGGCACGCAGCGAAGTAATGGCTGTCTACCTCGCTGACACCTGGTATCTCGTCGCGTTGTTCGACCCGCATGACTCGCATCATGTGCAGGCGCGAAGTCTTGATCGCGCCATCGCGCGCGATTTCATCGCTACTCACGATGGTGTCTTCACCGAGTTGCTTGCTTACTTCTCCGCCGATGGGAGCGTGATTCGCCGCCGCATCTCCGATTTCGTTCGGGCGCGCCTGGTAGATCCTGCTTGGTACGTAGGCCGAGGAAGCGATCTTTTCAATCGTGCACTGCGGCTTTATTCGGAACGTCCCGACAAGGAGTACTCGCTCGTCGACTGCATGTCGATGACGCTCATGCGCGAGCGTGGCATCACGCACGTGCTCACGAACGCCCATCACTTCCGCCAGGAAGGGTTCACCGTCGTCAGCGAATGAAGAAGCAGCGGCTGGACGTCGCCCTCGTCGAGCGCGGACTTTGCGAAACGCGGTCGAAGGCGCAGTCGCTGATCATGGCCCGCCGGATTCTGGTGAATGGCCAGCACGTCGACAAAGCGGGGGCGAACGTCGCCGATGACGATGAGTTGCGCATCGAGGAGCTGGAGCATCCCTGGGTCGGCCGCGGCGGGATGAAGCTCGCGCACGCGCTGCGTGAATTCGGGATCAGCGTCGAAGGAAAGACCTGCGCCGATATCGGCGCGTCGACCGGCGGCTTCACCGACGTGATGCTGAAGAATGGTGCGAAGAAGGTTTACGCGATCGACGTCGGCTACGGACAGATCGACGTCTCGCTTCGCAACGATCCGCGCGTGGTGAATCGTGAGAAAGTCAACGCGCGCTACCTCACCGCCACGGATTTCGATGACGTCGTCGAGTTCGTTTCCATCGACGTCTCCTTCATTCCGCTCAAGCTGATCCTGCCGGCTGTAGCAACGTTTCTGCGCGGCGAGCTCGTCGCACTCATCAAACCGCAGTTCGAAGTGGGCAAGGCCGACGTCGGAAAAGGCGGCATCGTGCGCGACGAAACCAAGCGGGCCGCCGCCGTCGATGCCGTCGCCACGTTCGCGCGCGAGATCGGTTTCGAGGTTCGCGGCGTCATCGAAAGTCCGGTCAAGGGCGCCGAGGGAAATGTCGAATACCTGATGTACGCGGGAAATCTGGCGGATCGGGCCATCTAATCAAGGCAGCCGGATTCCGGCGGTGGAGCTGCGCTTCGTCTGGGTCGCGCAGTGAAGCCAATGGGTCCGGCTGCACTTTTACGGACGTTGCCGCAGGTAATCGCGCAGTCCCTCTTCCCACGATTCCGGCTTCATGCCGGTGATCCGTTCGTAGCGCTCCGTGGAAAGCACGGAGTACGCGGGCCGTTTGGCTGCGCGCCGGAACGTATCGCTGGAAACAGGAGTCACCGCGTCGTCGCCGGCAAATGCGCGCGCGAAGTCGAACCAGGTGCACTCCGGTTCATCGGCGTAGTGGACGATGCCCCGCGCGTTCTCGTCGTCGTAGGCGCGTTGCGCGAGGCGGATGATGGCGTTGGCAAGATGCGGCGTATACGTTGGCCGTCCGCGTTGATCGTTCACCACCGGAACTGGCTTCTTCCCGTCGCGGATCTGCTTCCGGATCGCCTCGACGAAGTTCCCGCCATGGACGCCGAAAAGCCAGGCCGTACGGAGAACGACGTGTTTTCGCGCGATCGCCGCGGCCCGCTCGCCGGCCAGTTTCGAATGCCCATAAATCGACAGCGGAGCGGTCAGATCGTCGACTTCATACGGTGTTCGCTTCGTGCCGTCGAACACAAAATCGGTCGAGATCTGGACCAGGAGCGCGTCGGTCTCGTTCGCTGCACCGGCGAGAAACTCGACCGCCGATCCGTTGATCGCAGTCGCCAGATGCTCATTCGCTTCCGCATCGTCGACTTTCGTGTACGCGGCGCAATTGACGATCACGTCCGGCTTCGCGCGGCGAACGGCCTCGCGCACTGCAGCGGCATCGGTGATGTCGAGATCCGCTTTCGTCAGCGGCAGGACGGTCTCACCGCGCGATTTCAGCGCCGCGCAGACATCGTGGCCGACCATGCCGCCCGCTCCCGTGACGAGCCAGCGCAACGTCACGCGTACTTGCCGCCGTCGGTTTTGAGCTGGACCTTGATCTGGCGCGGCTCGCGCGGAACGATCAGGCCGAGGGCGAAGAACGCGTAGAGGATTCGCGCATTGTCCGCGGACGGCAGCGGCGGCGTATTCACCAGCTCGTAGAGGACTTTGCGTCCATCGACAGCGTCGAGCAGCCCCTGCTCCTCGCTATCGAGCACCAGCCCCTCGGTGTGACCAGCCGAGCGGCCGAAGAGCGTCGTCTTGATGCCGAGGCGCGCCACGAGTGCGCGCGCGTCGGCCACGCGCCGGACACCATGCAGGATCGCCATCGGCACCGGGATGTCGACCTTGATGAACTCCAGCCGTTTGTCGCGCCCGGCGGTGAAACTGACGATCCCGGAGTCCCAGCCGAAAACCGGCCAGATGATCTCTTCGATCTGTCCCCGAACCGCCGTGAAGAGATCTTCGGGCGTCAGTGCCTTCATCTCCACGAGCGTCGAGCCGTGACGGTTGCCGGTCTCGCGTGCGCGCGAAACGCTTTCCTCGTATTGGCGGCGCGTGATGCGGCCTTCGCGCAGAAGCTTGTCGCCGAGCGATTCCGCCAGCTGATTCGTGGTCGCGAAAACGATCTGGCCGTGATCGAGGTAGATCCGCTTGACCTCATCGCCGCGTTTGCAGTCGACGCGGCCCGGCGCACGGTATCGATGGATCTTCACCAGCACCTCGGCCAGAGGCATCTGGGAGATCTCCGATTGATAAAGGGGTGCTGCCGGTTCCGGCGTCAGTGGCACAAGAGACCCTCGGAAGCGCGGATTTTACGCGTTCTTCTTCTCTTCGACTGCTGGCGGCTTCTTTTCTTCACGACCCTTCAGACCATCGCGGAAGTTCGAAATGCCTTCGCCGAGTCCTTTGCCGAGCTGCGGAAGCTTACCCGCGCCGAAAATGACGATGACGATGATGAGAATGAGAGCGAGCTCAGGAAATCCCAGACCAAACATTGATTAAGCCTCCGAATTGGTTGCCGTGGCGGCCCCTGGCTCCCCGCATCGACGAACCTGCAAAGTGTAGTACGAATCGGTGATTTGCCGTCAGAACAAACCCCACTGGCGAATGGATTTCGCCTCGAAAAACGGCTGTTACCATGCGCCCGAATGATCGACCTGACCGGACTCAACCCGCAGCAGCGCGAAGCCGTGACGCACGGCGAAGGGCCGTTGCTCGTCCTGGCCGGAGCGGGGTCCGGAAAGACGCGCGTGATCACGTATCGCATCGCGTGGCTGATCGGCGAGCTCGGTGTGCATCCGACGAACATCCTCGCTGTGACGTTTACCAACAAGGCTGCCAGCGAGATGGTCAGCCGCGTCGGCCACCTCGTGCCGGGCAGCGGCGCGCGGGCGCACGGCAATCTCTGGATCGGAACGTTTCACTCGACGTCGCTCCGGATGCTGCGCCGCTACGCCGACCGCCTCGGCTACACGAAATCGTTCGCGGTCTACGACACTTCGGATCAACTCACGCTCGTGCGCCGCTGCATGCGCGAGCTGCAGATGAACGATGAAGCCTTTCCACCGCGGTCGATCCTGAACCGCATTTCGGCGTCGAAGAATGAGCTGATCGGACCGGCCGAGTACGAGAAGGAGAATCTCGACTTCTTCGGCTCCCGGGTGGCCGAGGTGTATCGGATGTATCAGCGCCGGCTCAAAGAGTACGACGCCATGGATTTCGATGACCTCATCGGAAACTACGTTGCGCTGATCGATAAGAACGAAGACATCGCCGAAGAGATCCACAACCGTTTCCAGCACCTGCTGATCGACGAGTATCAGGACACGAACCGCGCGCAGTACATGCTCATCAAAGCGCTGGCGGGGAAGAAGCAGAACATCGTGGCGGTCGGCGACGAGGATCAGTCGATCTACAAGTTCCGCGGTGCGGACATCAACAACATCCTCAATTTCGAACGCGACTTTCCGGGCGCGCGGATCATCAAGCTGGAGCAGAACTACCGTTCCACCGGCAACATCCTCGATGCGGCGACGGGCGTCGTAGCCAACAACATCGCCCGCAAGGGGAAGACGCTGTTCACCGACTCCGGGAGCGGCGAGCCGGTGCGCGTGGTGACATGCAGCAACGAGCGCGAAGAAGCGACGTTCGTCATCGACAAGATGACCAGCATGCGCGGGCGCTACAAGCTATCCGACTACGCGATTCTGTTTCGCACGAACGCCCAGTCGCGGCCGTTTGAAGAAGAGTTGCTGCGCGGCAACATCCCCTACTCCGTCGTCGGCGGCGTGAAGTTTTACGAGCGCGCCGAGATCAAGGATGTGCTGTCGTTTCTGCGTCTGGCCATTCGTCCGCACGACACGCCATCGATCGAGCGCGTGATCAATGTGCCGTCGCGCGGCATCGGCGACACGACGATGAAGGCGCTCAACGATCAGGCCACAGCGCAGAACGTGACGTTGTGGACGATCATCGAAGGCGATCTTTCGTTCCT
>JBAVBF010000709.1:0-3444 GCA_049586115.1 Thermoanaerobaculia bacterium
AGTTCGCGGCCGGCGGAACGGTCTGGCCGATCGTGTTGCCGGCCGGCGTCATGCTGTACGAGCGGCTGGTCAACGCGAACGGCTTGTCGCCGCCGACGATCAGTGAGCCGGCCACGTTGCTGAATGCGCGATAGCCGTTGAGAACGTCTTTGAGCAGCACACTGCCGCCCGCGGGGATCGTCACCGCACCGGTCGTGTTGGCCGTCGTGACCGGAAAGATGTTGTTGGGATTGCCCTCACCGCTCTCAATGAAAATGAGCTGCACGGTGAGCGGCGCCGTTTGTGTGTTTTGAATGGCGAGGTCGCTCATCCAGGTCGTTCCGAACTGGCCCGACGTGTGGCTGGCCACCGGGATGACGTAGAGATCGGAGCTGTTCTGCGCCGCCAGCGGCATCGCAAACAGTGCTCCGACGAGAAGCATCAGTAGTTTTGTCTTGTACATGTTTTCCTCGGTTCGTCAGGCCTGGCCGGCTCGCCCGCCGGCTCGCACCTTCCGAAAGTTGGTCCTATGGGTTTGCGTGCGGACGGCTGTCGAACCCGGAGTTCGGCAGGGCGGTGTACGGGAAGTTGGAGAGGAAGGCTTTGTCGTTGGCGTCGACGCCGTCCGTGAGGGCGTTATTCGGCGACTTGTCGAAGCCCGGTACGAGAACGCCGGCAACGACGCGAAGCGAGATGTCGACGACGTCGTCAGCGAGACGGCGGCCATTCGGGAAGCCTCCCAGATCGCCGGCGATGACACCGAGACGATTGATGTTGGCGGAAGCGGTGACCGGAACGGCCACATTGAGGCGGAGCATCTCGGCCGGTACGACGTTCGGCGGCTGGTTCTTGCCCGGGATGCCGGTGAGGAAGACCTGCACCAGATCATTGCGCGGTGCGGGCGGCACGTCGACGCCGTAGAGCAGGTTGAAAAGCTTGGCGAGCTCCGGATCGAGGATGCGGTTCTTGAACTCGGTGTTCGTGTTGAACAGCGGCGCATCGCCGCTCGGCTCGGAGGCATTGAAGATGTCTTTGAACTTGAGCGACATCACCACTTCGTTGACGAGCGGCATGCCGAGGCGCGAAACCTGAGCGAATCCGCCGAGGGCTTGGCGGCTGCTCGATCCGGCGTTCAGCACGGTGAGGCGGCTGCGGCTGGTGGTGGACCACACGCCGATAACTGCATTCGCTGCCGTTGGATCGGTCGGGACGGTGCCGCCCGCGACGAGTTGGCTGATCGGAATCTGGATGGCGATCTCCTGAACGTTGTAGCCCTTGAGGCCATCGACGCCCGGAGCCGACTGGGCCAGGGGTGGAACCTTGTGAAGCTGCTGGATGGGACGAAGCGTGGCCAGGTCGACGATGGAGCCGATGTCGACGAAGAACGGGTCGTCGCGCGGGCCGGCAAAGACTTTGCCGCCGCCGTTCGGAAGCGTGAAGACTGCGGCGTTCGCGAGCGACGCATAGTCGGGTGTCGATTTCGGTCCGATGTTGGCCGGGGAAACCTGGAAGGTCGTGCCGAGGCTGGTGCCGACGCCGGTGCGGCGTCCGCCGACGATGCGCGTGACCGTGTAGAACTGGCGGACATTGAGGTTGGCTGAGTCGAGCGTCAGCACCGGGCCGGTGTTGTACAGCAGGGTCGTCATGTCTCGGACGTCGGTGCGAAACTGGAACTGATACGTGATGTCTTCTTTGCCGTCGCCGTTGTTGTCGATGTGGATCTCATAGATCCCTGCGGGCGAGAAACGGTAGAAGTTCGGACCATTGGACGGCTCCGAGAGCGGGCTGAAGTTCGCAATCAGAGTGATGGTGTCGGGAGCGTCCGGACTGCGGAAGGCGTAGACGTCGCAGTTGTCCATGGTCGGGTCTTCCGTGATCAGCGGCGCTTCGCGATGCGACGACGCGAATGCGGAAATCGAGAAGAGCAGGGTGGCGGCGAAAAGCAGGAAGCGTGAGATTCGGGGCATGCGTGGTTCTCCTTTTTAGATACCGGAGGATTCGCGGGCGAGTGCGGATTGCGACCGGTTTTCGGGAAGCACGCCACTGCACTTAGAGAACCACTTCATGCCAATTTGGGGTAGGAAAGTTCTGTACGACCGTGCGTGCCGGCCGAGCGTACGAAAGCCTGCGCAAATCGATAAATCCGATCGCGGCCGACGCCCGTACCTATGCAGCGAGCACAGTTATTAGGCGTGGCATGCGTGCTGCTCTATTAGACATATCTAAATCATTTCGTTTTCGATCCGCTTCAAAGAAGTGATGCCGTTCTAACCCTAGGTAGGATCCATGGCACTGGACATTCTTCCCACCCGTTCCGCGTATGCGGTGGGCCCTCTCGAGCGAGTCATCACCACAGAAGATCTCAATCGCCGCACACCGCGCGCCGCCCATCCCGCCGCCGAACGAAACGGTCTTCGACGTCTGTCTGAGACCTTGCGGCACCAGCCCGAATCGATCCTTCAAACCTTGTGCGATGTGGCACTCGATGTGTGCGACGCAGACACTGCGGGCATGAGCATCCTCGAGCGCCACGACTCCCAGGCGATCTTCCGCTGGCGCGCACTTGCCGGCGTTTACGCGCCGCACCTCGGCGGAATGACTCCGCGCGACTTCAGCCCCTGCGGCACGACGATGGATCGCGGCACGCCGCAACTCTTCTCACACCTCGACCGTCATTTCACGTACTTCCAGGCGGTCAAGCCGGCGGTCGTGGAAGCGCTCCTCGTCCCGTTCTATGTGGGAGACAAGCCCGCGGGAACGATGTGGGTGGTCGCGCACGATGACAGGCGGCGATTCGATCGTGAAGACGCGCGCGTGCTTACCACGATGGCCAGCTTCGCGAGCGCGGCATACGGCCTTTTGCTCTCGTTGAAGAACGACGCCGGCCAGTCGGAAGCGAGGCTCGGCCGCATAGGGGAGACAACGGACGACCAACCGCTCCACCATCAACTGAGTCAGCGTGAAATTGAAGTCATGGACATGATCGTCCGAGGCGCTCCGCAAAAAGAGATCGGATTCAAACTCAACATCAGCGTGAAGACCGTGGCTACGCATCGCGCGCGGCTACTGCAAAAACTCAAGGTCAACGGAAGCTTTGAATTGCTCCGTTACGCGCTGGACCACGGCCTCGTGAACTGGTCCGAGGTGCGGTGAGCCCACGCGTAGGATTCTTCCTACGACGGAATCACGACATCGCGTGAGGTTAGTCACATACTGCGCCGATGTCTCCCGTGCGCGTTTTGGTTGCCGACGACGATGCGTCGATTCGCGGACTTGTTCGCACACTCTTGCGCAGAGAAAGTTTCGCGGTCGATGAGGCGTCGAACGGTGACGAGGTGATGTACCGGATGCGCGCCGAACGCTATGACGCGATCGTGCTCGATCTGATGATGGGACCCGGCAGCGGCCTGGATGTACTCGATGCGATCAAAGTCGAGCGGCCCGGCGAGAAGTTCGTCATCGTAG
>JBAVBF010000710.1:0-2925 GCA_049586115.1 Thermoanaerobaculia bacterium
GATCTACTAATCGACTGATCCACTGCTACACTCCGCCCATGCCTCCACAACCTACATTCACCCTCGGCATCGAGGAGGAGTTTCAGGTCGTCGATCCGGATACGCGGCAGCTGCGGTCGCACATCGCGGAGATGTTCGCGGAAGGGGAGAAGCGCCTCAACGACGAGATCAAGCGCGAGATGCATGAGGCGGTGATCGAGATCGGCACGCCGATCTGCACCGACGTCGAACACGCGCGGCGCGAAGTGACCCGGCTGCGGGGCGAGATTATCAACCTCTGCCGCGAGAACGGCCTGCGCATCGCGGCCTCGGGCACGCATCCGATCTCGCATTGGTCGAGTGTCCCGATCACGTCGAACGAGCGCTACGACCAGATCGTCTACGACCTCCAGATGGTCGCGCGCGCGAATCTCATCTTCGGATTGCACGTGCATGTCGCCATCGAAGATCTCGAGACGCGCATCCAGGTGATGAATGCGGCCCGCTACTTCCTGCCGCACGTTTTCGCGCTCTCCGTGAACTCCCCGTTCTGGTGCGGCCAGAACACCGGCTGGAAAAGTTACCGCGCCAAAGTCTTCGAGCGCTTCCCGCGCACCGGCATCCCCGACTCGTTCCGGTCCAACAGCGAGTACGAGGAGTACGTGCAGTTGCTCATCCGAACGAACTGCATGGACAACGCGAAGAAGATCTGGTGGGACGTTCGTCCGCATCCGTTTTTTCCGACGCTCGAATACCGCATCTGCGACGTCCCGATGCGGGTCGAAGAGACCATCTGCATCGCCGCGCTCTTCCAGGCCATCACCTACAAACTGTGGACGCTCTATCGCCGCAACATGGGGTGGCGCCTCTACCGCCGCATGCTGCTGAACGAGAACAAGGCCCGCGCGGCGCGCTTCGGAATCCAGGGCAAGCTGATCGACTTCAGCCGGAACGAAGAAGTGCCGTACACCGATCTCCTCGAAGAGCTGCTCGCGTTCGTCGACGACGTCGTCGACGAGCTCGGATCTCGCGAGGCCGTCTACTACGCGCGGACGATCGTCGCCCGAGGAACGGGGGCGGACCGGCAATTGCAGAAATTCGACGAGACTAAAGATCTGCGCGCCGTCGTCGACTACATCATCAGCGAGACGGAGCACGGCGTCATTTGACGAACCCCATGCCACGACGCGACATCCACGAGACGTACGATTTCTTCGAATACGTTCGCGTGACGGATTCTGAGCCGCGGCCGTACCGCGCCCGCATCGACGTCGCCATCCTCGACATGAACCAAGCCTGGCCGAACCTCGGCCACGACTCGCTGGTTCACGCCGTGCTCGAATCGGCGGAGCCGCATCGCGACGCACTCGTCGCCGCCGGCACGAAAGTACGCGTGCTGTCGTTCGACGTGCGCCGCGCGCTGCAGATCCCCGCATCGCCGAACGGACGTTTCCGCCTCTACGTCGGTACCGGCGGTCCCGGCCATCTCGATCCGCGCATGAACGACGGCGTCCGCGAAGAGAGCCAGGGCATCGCCGAAAATCCTGCCTGGGAAGCGCCGCTGTTCCGACTCTTCGACGACATCGCCGCACATCCAACCGCCGCGCTCCTCGGCGTCTGCCACAGCTTCGGTCTGATGTGCCGCTGGTCCGGCGCCGCGCGTCCCGAGCTGCGCGCCGAGAAGAGCAGCGGGATGCCGGAGAACGTGCTGTCAAACGAAGCGGCCACGCATCCGTGGTTCGGCGATTTCGCAAAGCAGCTTCCCGACCGCCGTCACTTTCGCGTGGTCGACAACCGTCTGTTCGATCTCATCGCTGAACCCTCCTCTGCGACGATCATCGCGCGTGAAGATGAATCGAGCGACGGCGTGACGATGCTCGAATTCGCACGAACGTCCGACGGCCTGCCGCGCATCCTCGGCGTCAATCACCATCCCGAGATCATCGACCGCGAACACATCATGACCGTGCTCGAAGAGAAGCGCGCGCACGGCGAAGTTTCGGAATCGTGGTACCGCGAACGCGTGGTGACGATGCGCGACATGTTCGCCCACCTCGAGCGCGAAAGCCGCCTGACCTCGGAGTACTCGCTCCTCGGCCCGATCCGCCATCACCTCGGCGCACTCATCGCCGAACGCTGCGAGCTCGCGACGGCGTAAACCTATGGATCCGCGCTTTCGTGGTTTGTTCAACTCGCAGATCACGCCCGAGCGTTACGAGTGGTACGTCCGCGAGTTGTCGTCGCGCCTCGATTGCACGTTCGAATTCAGGCTCGCGGAGTCGCCGCTGTTTCTGCCGGACGATTTCAAGCGATCGATCGTCGACGCCGCGCAAGCGATCATCACGCAGCTCTCCGATCCCGCGCGCATTGAACAGATGAAGCGCGCCATTCCGGCGCGCTGGGACACGCCCGGCATGGACGCGTTGCCGAGCTTCACGCAGGTCGACTTCGCCGTCGTCCGCGAAAACGGAACGCTCGTGCCGAAGCTGATCGAACTGCAGGGATTTCCGTCGCTGACGTGTCTACAGGTCACGCAGCGCGACGCCTGGCGCGACACGATGCGCACGATGGACGGTCTCGATCGCGAATGGTCATGCTGGTTCTCCGGCCTCGAACGCGATTCCTTCATCAAGCTCGCCAAACGCACCATCACCGGTGGCCACGATCCCGCGGAAGTGATCCTCATGGACATCGACCCGCCGAAGCAGAAAACGTATCCCGATTTTGCGGCGACGAAGCTGCTCACCGGTGTCGATGCAGTCGATCCGCGCGCGCTCACCAAACGCGGCAAGCAGCTCTTCCTCGGCAACACGCGCATCCGCCGCATCTACAACCGCGTCGTGTTCGATGAGCTGATCGTCAAGAAGATCGAGATCCCGTTCGACTACCGCGAAGAGCTCGACGTCGAATGGGCGCCGCATCCGAACTGGTACTGGGCCTGGTCGA
>JBAVBF010000711.1:0-12297 GCA_049586115.1 Thermoanaerobaculia bacterium
AACCAGCGTCTGCCTGCGAACTTCTACGCCGTGATCATTGGCGTTTCACCGTCGCGAAGCCGAGGGCTGTCAGCATGGCCGCCAACAGCAGGAGGCCGAGCGACGAGATCGCGGGGATTGCCGAGATGCCGACGAACGTCGTCGGATTCGCCGCTCCGACCACGGTTGGATCGTCGGTCTGCGCCGTGGCGTCGTTGGTGCCGTTGCCGTCGCTGTCGTACGAGATCGTTCCCTGATTCGAGACCGGGGTGCCCGCCGCCGAGGGGAGGATCGTAGCCGTGATCGTAATCGTGACCGTTCCGCCGCCGGGCGCGATTCCCCCATTCCAGGTGACGGTGTTCGTCCCGACGTTGGCGACGGCCGTTCCGCTGCTGGCGGAGGCAGTGACCAGGGTGACCTGGGCCGGGAGGACGTCGATGAATTCGTTGCCTGGGTTATCTCCCTGCGCGCCCGTGCCGCTGTTGGTCAGCGTGACGACGTAGGTCACGTTGCCGCCGGTGACGAACGGTCCGGTGACCGTCTTCGTTCCGGATACGTTGGCGCCTGGGATTGCCGACAGCGTGTCGGTATCGGTCGCGGAGTTGTTGCCGGGGTTCGGATCGGTGACGCCGGCCGGAGCCGTGACGGTTGCGGTGTTGCTCAGCGTTCCGGTGGCCAGCGCCGAGACCGTGCAGGTCGCCGTGTACGTGACGCTGCCGGCGCTCGGGAGGTTGACCGTGTTGTTGATGTTGCCCGAACCCGACGCGGTGCAGGTTCCGCCGCCCGCGCCGGCGCAAGTCCAGGTGCAGGTGAGCGACGCGGGGAACGTGTCGGCCACGGTGGCGCCGGTGGCGTTGCTCGGGCCGGCGTTGCTCGCGGCGATCGTGTAGGTGACCGAGCCGCCCGGTGTTGCGGTCGTGACGCCGTCCGCCTTGGTGATCGAAAGATCGGCGCTGGCGACAATCGTGTCGGAATCGGTCGCCGAGTTGTTTCCCGGGACCGGATCCGTGACGCCGGCAGGTGCGGTCACGGTTGCGGTGTTGCTCAGCGTTCCGGTTGCGAACGCCGAGACCGTGCAGCTGGCCGTGTAGGTCACGCTGCCGCCGCTCGGGAGATTGACGGTGTTGTTGATGTTGCCCGAACCCGACGCGGTGCAGGTGCCGCCGCCCGCACCGGCACAGGTCCAGGTGCAGCTCAGCGATGCCGGGAACGTGTCGGCCACGGTCGAGCCGGTGGCGTTGCTCGGACCGGCGTTGCTTGCCGTGATCGTGTAGGTCACGGAGCCGCCGGCCGTGGCAGTGGTCACGCCGTCGTTCTTGGTGATCGAGAGATCGGCGGACGCTGCGAGCGTGTCCGTATCGGTCGACGAGTTGTTGCCCGGCGTCGGGTCGGTAACTCCGGCCGGTGCGGTCACGGTGGCGGTGTTGCTGAGCGATCCGGTGGCGGCGGAGGAGATGGTGCAAGTGGCCGTGTAGATCACGCTCCCGCCGCTCGGTAGGTTGACGGTGTCATTGATGTTGCCGGCGAAGGGACCGGCAGTGCAGGTTCCGCCTCCTGCCCCCGTGCACGTCGTGTTGCAGGTGAGCGAAGCGGGGAAGGTGTCCGCGACCGTCGCGCCGGTGGCGGCGCTCGGACCGGCGTTGCTGGCCGTAATCGTGTAAGTCATCGAGCCGCCCGCGGTGGCGGTCGTCACGCCGTCGGTCTTGGCGATCGCGAGGTCCGCGCTCGCCCCGAGCGCGTCGACATCGGTTGCGGAGTTGTTCCCGGGCGTCGGGTCCGTGACTCCGGCAGGGGCCGTCACGGTGGCGGTGTTGGTCAGAGATCCGGTCGCGGCGGCGGAGATGGTGCAGGTAGAGGTGTAGGTCACGCTGCTGCCGCTCGGGAGATTGACCGTGTCGTTGATGTTGCCGGCGAAGGGACCGGCAGTGCAGGTTCCTCCTCCCGCCCCGACGCACGTCGTGTTGCAGGTGAGCGACGCGGGGAAGGTGTCCGCGACCGTCGCGCCGGTGGCGTTGCTCGGACCGGTGTTGCTCGCGGTGATCGTGTAGATCGTCGAGCCGCCGGCGGTGACTGATGTCACGCCGTCGGTCTTCGAGATTCCGAGGTCGGCGCTGGCGCTGATCGTGTCCGAATCGGTCGAGGAGTTGTTGCCCGGAGTCGGATCGGTGACGCCGGCCGGCGCGGTGACCGTGGCCGTGTTGCTGAGCGTCCCGGTGGCCAGGCCGGAGATGGTGCAGGTGGCCGTGTAGGTGACGCTGCCGCCGGAGGGGAGATTGACCGTGTCATTGATGTTGCCGGCAAAGGGGCCGGCGGTGCAGGTTCCGCCGTTTGCGCCGACGCACATCGTGTTGCAGCTGAGCGACGCGGGGAACGTGTCCGCTACGGTCGCGCCGGTGGCGTTGCTCGGGCCGGCGTTGCTGGCGGTGATCGTGTAGGTCGTCGATCCGCCGGCGGTGACGGTGGTGACGCCGTCGGTCTTGGTGATCGCAAGGTCGGCGCTCGCGGCGAGTGTGTCGGAATCGGTCGCGGAGTTGTTGCCCGGAGTCGGATCGGTCACGCCTGCGGGTGCCGTGACCGTCGCGGTGTTGCTCAGCGTGCCGGTTGCGAAGCTCGAGATCGTGCAGCTGGCCGTGTAGGTCACGCTTCCGCCGGAGGGGAGATTGACGGTGTCATTGATGTTGCCGGCGAAGGGACCGGCAGTGCAGGTTCCGCCGTTTGCGCCTGCGCACATCGTGGAGCAGGTGAGCGACGCGGGGAAGGTATCGGCCACGGTCGATCCCGGCGCCGAGCTGGGGCCGGGGTTGGAGGCGGTGATGGTGTAGGTCACCGATCCGCCCGGAGTGGCAGTGGTCACGCCGTCGGTCTTGATGATCGAGAGGTTCGCGCTCGGGGTGAGCGTGTCGGTATCGGTTGCAGAGTTGTTGGCAGGGGTGGGATCGCTGACTCCGCCAGGGGCGGTGACTGTCGCCGTGTTGCTCAGCGATCCGGTAGCCAGCGAGGAGACGGTGCAACTGGAGGTGTAGGTCACGCTGCCACCGGCGGGGAGGTTGACAGCGTCATTGATGTTGCCGACAAAGGGACCGGGAGTGCACGTGCCGCCGCCGGCTCCGACGCAGGTCGTATTGCAGGAGAGAGATGCGGGGAAGGTGTCGGCGACGGTCGATCCGGACGCGGCGCTCGGACCGGCGTTGGACGCGGTGATGGTGTACGTCACCGATCCGCCGGGAGTGGCAGTGGTCACGCCGTCGGTCTTGGTGATCCCGAGGTCCGCGCTCGCTGCAATGAGGTCGGTGTCGGTCGCCGAGTTGTTGCTGTTGTCGAAGTCGGCAGGCGAGCCGCCGGAAATGGTGGCCGTGTTCGAAAGAGAACCGGTCAAAAGGGCATTGACCGAGCAGGTCGCGGTATAGGTGACGGTCCCGCCCGAGGGAAGGTTCACGGCATCATTGATATTGCCAGCGAAGGGGCCGGCAGTGCAGGCACCGCCTCCCGCCCCGGCGCAGATCGTGGAGCAGGTGAGTCCTGCCGGGAAGGTGTCGGAGACGGTCGCTGACGTGTTGCCGACCGTTCCGCCATTGCCTCCGACGATGGTGTACGTGACGTTGCCGCCGGCCGTGGCGGTCGTTGTGCCATCCGAGTTGGTGACGTTCAGATCGGCTCCGACTTCACCGAGGGTCCACGGCGAGAACGAGGTGACGCCGATAACGGTCGCCGTATTGGCAGCCGTATTCACGACGCCGCCCTGATCGCTGTAGTCGGATGGATTCGCCGCCTCGTGCCGCAGGAAGTGGAGGTTGGCCTCGGTCACTGTTCCCGGGATGTCGGTTGGATCGAGGTAACTGACGGTGATGTCAGACGTGATGCCAGTAGCCGTGAACCTCCAGGAGCGGTTGAGAACCTTGCTGAGCGGCTGGACTCCCGGAGCAGGCGTCTGAACCGCCGCAACCGTTACCGCGGTCGGGAAGGTGCCGGCGGTGATGTTGAAGGTCACCGGCGTGTAGCCGTTGGCGGTACCGGTCTCAAACGTCACGGGGGAAGCGGCGCCCACTGCCTTCTCGAAATTGCCGTCGACGGATCCGGTAGTGCGGGTCACGGTGCCGACCGTGGTGTTGAAGAAGAGTGTATTGACACCGGTGATGATGCGGCCACCACTAAGGGCGAGCGCGCCGGCGCCGGGGCCGTTGATCATCACATCGCCGCCGGCGATGGTGATGGGGTTCGTGTTGGTAACGCTCATCAGATTGAGCGTCCGCGACGCCGGAATCTCATTGCCGGTGGTACGGCCGGTGAGCTCCGATGCATAGAGAATATTTACGCCTCCGGTGCCGGGGTTGAAGACCGGAGGGACATCGAAGCCGAGGACCGGTTGCGTCACGCCGGCCACGCCGAGCTGCACGATGGCCGTGGTCGCCCCGCCGTTTCCGATGGTCATCTTGTTCGCGTTGATCAGGCCGCCGCTGAAGTTGTTGAATCTCGCGACGACCACTTGCGTTGCCGTCGGATCGATCGTGACGTTGGCCGTATTGTCCACGTCCCACTCGATCAGCGGCGCGGTGACAGTGCCGTTTCCAGCGAAGGTGGTCGGCCCCTGCCCGCCCAGGAAGTAGAAGCGGGTGCTCGCGGCGGTGCCGGTAAGCGTCCCGTTGTTCGTGAAGGTGGGGCCGAGGACGAGGCAGACCTGCCCGTTGATCACCATCGTCGCGCCGATCTTGATCAGCACGGTTCCCAGGAACGTGACCTGCGCGGTGGCGGTAACCGTCTTGGCCGTGCCGGTGTTGTCGACCACGAAGTTGGGGATGCCAATGCTGGAGCGGAGGCGGAAGTTGAAGTTCGTGGTCGTAGCGCCGGTGCCTGCCTGCAGCGTGCCGCCCATGGAGAGGATTGCCGCGCTGTTGATGAAGTCCACCGGCGTGGCGCCGGTGCAGGCCTGCACCAGGTTGATTGCGCCGCCCGAGAAGCTGAACGAGGCGGTGGAGGGCATGGTGAACGACGCCTGTGTGTTTCCCGATCCACTGTTGCCCACGGTGGCGACGTTGAAGTTTCCGCCGCTCTGGTTATAGATGATCGCCGTCGAAGGGCTGAAGCGGCCGGAGAGATTCACCGTCCCGCCCTCGATGAGGAACTGCGCACCCGCGGCGCCGGTAAGCGTGGCGGCATTCGTCGTGCCCTCGTTGAAGGTGCCCTGCGTGATGCGGAGCACGCCGTTGACGACCGCGTTGCCATTCTGCGCCGCGACGGTGTAGTTCGGATTGTTCAGCCAGAAGGCGAACGTGGCCGGAATCGTGTACGCCGCAGTGCTGAAGACGCGGCTGGTTCCACTGAACGCTCCAGACAGCTTGAGTGTTCCGGTGGTCATGACCAGCCAGCCGCCGACCACGGTATCGGTAGTGACGCCGCGAACGGTCAAGTTGGAGGTAAGGATCTCGAGGATCGTCGCCGCCGTCGTTCCTTTGCTGACCGTGATCGTGCGAATGTCGTTGGTGGCGCCGCTTCCGGAGAACGTGGTGTTGTTCGCGCCGGTGAACGTGATGCCGGCGCCCGCGGTGTCGGCATTCGTGGAGAAGTCGAGCGTTCCGTTGTTGATCAGGTTGCCGGTGATGCTGAGGACGTGCGTCGTAACGGTGCCGGCGGGATTCGACTGAAAGGTGCCGCCGCTGGCGATGGTGACGTCGGTCGAGACCGTGAGTGTGCGGGCAGTGGTCTGCTCGAACTGCAGCACGCCACCGCTGGCGACGCTCACGGAGTAGGCGGTTCCGGGCGTGTCAATGGTCACGGTCGCGCCGGGGGCGATGGTCAGGGCGTCATTCGCGGTGGGAACCTGGCCGGTCGACCACGTTCCGGGGCTGCTCCAGAGACCCGTCGAGCCGGTATTTGCAGTTGTCGGGAGCGTCGACTGCGGTCCACCGGAAAGGGCGGCCGTAGCGCCCTCGCTGACGGCGAACACGCGCCAGGTGTAACTCGTCGATGGGGCGAGCCCGGAAGCGGCGAAGCTGGTTGCATTCTGTGCCGCGCTGCCGACGAACGTGAAGTTCACGCCGTCGGTGGAGTTGTAGATGATGTATCCGATCTCGTTGGAAGAATCGGTCCAGTTGACGGTCGTCGTGGTGGCGGCGACTCCGGTAAACGTCAACGGTCCGCCCGGCGGATTCACGCTCGGAGGAGTCAACAGAAAGGTGCGCCGCGAGCCGTCCGCGGCAGACGTCAGTGCTGTGATGGACCCGGCCACGTAAAGGTTGTTGACCGGAGTGGCGGACGCGCCATTGAAGGTCGGCGCCGGCGCTCCGCCCTGAGCCGCCGCGATCGAGCCGACGGTCCCGACAGCGTTGTTCGAGGAGAAGCCGAACTGCGGGCTATTCGAATTCCCGTCGGCCGCGCCGGCGGTACCCATGGTCATCGAGCCATATGCGAACTCGATGGTGCCGCTGGTCTCGGTCAGCCGGACCTGGTACGTGAGGCTGGCCGTACCGCCGGTGTTGAAGTCGGACTGCATGTTGAGCCACTCCACGACCAGGGTCCGGTTCGGCGCGCTGCCGATCACTTTGAAGTGAACCTTGCCGTCGACGGCGTGCGTTCGTTGGTCGGCGCCGTATGCCGTGATCAGCGACTGTCCGGCTTGCGCCAGCGGGTCATACAGCGTATTGCTAATGACCGAGGCGCCGAAGCGGAGCGTCCCGTTGGAGTTCACGCTGAAGCGATCCTGGCGGACGCCCATGAAAACGAATTCGAATCCGATGAGCGTCACCGCCGAGGCGGTGTCATCCTGATCGGGGTTGACCAGCGTGGTGGTGCCGCTGCTCATGTTCGTGAGCGACCCGCTGGTCGTCGTGCTGAACGCGTAGTTCGCGGCGTTGGCCTGGGCCTGTGCGTGCGAAGGAGCGAGGAAAACTGCGAGCAGGACTGCGGCTACAGCGAGCTTCGTCTTCATCGGGATACCCTTCGCCACCAGCCGTCTAACTTCTTCCACGCAGACCGATCCGGTTGCGCATTCGTCAGTACGGAGTCACGGCACGAGCCGTGACGTATGCCGGCGAGCAGCCGGCTGCCGCACTGCTTCATTTACCTTGCTGGTTGTCTGGGTAAGGAGTTGCTTCAAAACGAAGCGGAGGCATCCTACATCATCGAAGAATCGGGAGCTGTCCTCCGGCGGCGACGATCACGCCGCCTTTCATCACGAACGCGACGTGCGACAGCGCGTTGATGTCGCGCAACGGATCGCCGTCGACCGCGATCAGGTCCGCCTCATATCCGGCCGCAATCGTCCCGACGCGATCGCCGAGTCCCAGCGACTCCGCCGCCAGCGACGTCGCCGACGTGATCGCATCCATCGCCCTCTGTCCGCCGGTGAGAACGCGGTACTCGAGCTCCTGAAAGTTCCGTCCATGCGATCCCGCCACGGCGTCGGTTCCGAACACGATCTTCAGCCTCGGAGTGGCCAGTCCGAGCTGGAAGACATGCAACGCCTTCGGCACCGCCTCCTTCATCTTCGCGAACCCCTCCTCGGTGTAGTTGCCGATGCCGAGGTAGTGCGACCTGTTCTCGAAGTAATTGCGGAAGACGAGGTCGATGTTCGGATCGAAATACGTTCCATGCTCGGCCATCAGATCGAGCTCCGGCTGCCCGATCAACGCCCCATGCTCGACGGACGTGCATCCCGCCAGCACCGCCCGCCGCACGCTCTCCGGCCCATGCGCGTGCACCGCGACGCGAAGGTGCAGCATCTTCGCCTCGCCGCAGATCGCATCCATCTGCTCCTGCGACATCGTCGGCGCCCCGCCATTCCGAATGCTCTGCGACGCGAATACCTTGACGACGTCCGCGCCTTCGGCCGCGAGTTTGTGCACCGCCGCCCGCAACTCCTCGGCCGTCAGCTTGCCATCCGAGATCGGATCGATCGCCGTAAGAATGCGCGGCCCGATCAGCGTCCCGCGCGCAATCGCATCGCGCAGCGGCTTGTCGACCGGCGCCCCGAGCGACTGCACGGTCGTAATTCCGCCCTCGATCGTCCGCGCCGCATTCTCCGCCGCATACAGCACCGACTCCTGCGCCGTCTCTCCGCGATCCGCCTCATCATCATGCGACCGCCCATCCTTCGCATCGAAATGCCAGCCAATGTGCACATGCGTATCGATGCCGCCCGGCATAAGCGTGCGATCGCCAAGATCGATCGTGACGTTGGTCAACTTCTTCGCGTCCGACACGACCCGCACGATCTTCCCGCCCTCGACAACCACCGCCGCATCGTTCACGGCATGCCCGCGCCCATCGATGACGCGCGCCGCACGAATGACCACGGGCTGGGCGGTGAGGGTGGGGGCGAGGAGGAGGGTGAGGAGCAGCGTTTTCATCGGGATAGTTTAGGCGAGCGCATTCAACGATCTGTACGCAACGTTTGCGCTGCAGCGCATCAGCTAAGCGAACCAGCGGTGCACTCCCTTGGCCATAGACGTCTTCACGCGGAGACGCGGAGGCGCGGAGAAGACCGAGGATTCCTCCGCGTCTCCGCGTTCCCGCGCGAAACGTCCTCTTTAGAGATTGCGCCACCGCAGCCTCGATCGGTTTCTCGTTCTCAACATCTGGTTTCAGACCTTCAAGAGCTCATTTGATACTTCAGGGTCTGGCCGTCAGACCTTCGCGAGTCGACTTGCCGCCGCAAGATCTGGCGCTCAGACCTTAGAATGCTGCGACGGCTTCAGAAGGTCTGGGCGTCAGACCTTGACATCTGACTGGCAGAGCTTCGAGGAGGGAACGCATGGCTGCGAAACGGAAAGCGACGGTTACGCGTGCGGAGCGGAGTGCTGGGACGGTGAAGAAGATTCTGAAGATCGCCGCGGATCGTGTTCCGGGATTGAAAGCGCCTCATGCGAAGACGTCGCGGCGCATCCGCGGGCATCGCACCGTTCCGAAGACGTTCATCCGCTCGATCATCTCGGCGGTCGATGCAGTTGAAGAGCTTCGGAGCGTCAGCAAATTCGATGCGGCGGAAGCGGAGGATGCGCTGCAGTTTGAAGCCGCCTTTCGTCCGGTCGTCGATCAGGTCGCAACGCTGCTGGCCAGCCTCACCTACACGATCGACATGCGCCTTGCCGGCGTCGCCGAAAGCGCGCTGCGTACGTATGCGATTGGCAAAGGGCTCGCGCGCGACGGACGCAACCGCCTTCTCGTCGCGCGTCTCCGCCGCCTCAAAACCGACCTCGGGCGAAAAGGGCCGCGAAAGAAGAAACCGGCAGCCCGTTAGACTTCGCACCATGCGCCCGCGGCTCGCCATCCTCATCTTCCTCCTCGCCGCCACGGCCTCGGCGGCTGTCATCGACGATCTCGACGACGTCTCGAAGTGGACCGCGGCTCCGTCGGATGGTGTGTCGCTGAATCTCGTCGAAGACCGCGGCGCGATGCGGATGGATTTTGATTTTCGCGGGCATGGGGGGTGGGCGGCGGCGCGGCGGAAGGTGGACATCGATCTGCCGGACAACTATCGGTTTTCGTTTCGTGTTCGGGGCGAGACGCCGCCGAATACCTTGGAGATCAAGTTCATCGATCCGTCGGGGGAGAACGTCTGGTGGGTGCGGCGGGTGGCTTGGGAGTTTCCGCGCGATTGGACGGACGTCGTCGCGGACAAGCGCAACATCGAGTTCGCGTGGGGTCCGTCCGCGAATCATGTGCTGACGAAGATCGGGGCGATCGAAGTCACCGTCACGGCGGCGACGGGCGGCAAGGGGAGCGTGTGGGTCGATCGGATCAGCTTCGATGAACTGCCGGCCGACGCATCGGCGCCGCTCGTTACCGCGTCGAGCTCGATCGATGGACAGACTCCGGATCGCGCCATGGACGGCCGCGCTGACACCGCATGGCGGTCCGCGGCTGGCGGCTCACAGTGGGTGAGTGTCGATCTGAGAAACGTTCGCGAGATCGGCGGAGCGGTGATTCAGTGGAGTGCGGCGCCGCACGATTACGACGTCGCCACGTCGCTCGATGGGAAGGATTGGAGCGTCGTTCGATCGGTGAAGAGCACGAACGGAGGACGCGACTACCTGCAGACGCCGAACGCCGCCGCGCGGTACGTACGCGTGAATATGAGCGGCGGCGACAGCTACGCCATCGACGAGATCACCATCGAGCCGCCGCGTTTCGGCGATCGCTTCATGAATGTCTATCAGCAGATGGCGCGCGATTCCTCGCGCGGGCGTTATCCGCGCGGATTGATCGGCGAGCTCGCGTACTGGACCATCTTCGGCGTCGATCGCGACACCGGCGCGAAGCCGCTGTTATCCGAGGATGGGGCGATCGAGACGCCGGCGGGGTTTACGCTGGAGCCGTTCGTGCGCATCGACGGACGGCTGATGACGTGGGCCGGCGTGAGCACGACGCAGTCGCTCGAACAGAACTCGCTGCCGCTGCCGTCGACGACGTGGCGGCATCCGAAGTTTGAATTGGAAGTTGCTCCGTTCGGTGCCGGAACCGCCGACGCGCCGATCGGCTATGCGCGCTATCGCCTCCGCAACGTCAGCGCCCATTTCGAACGCGCCCAGTTCTACGTCGCAGTCCGCCCGCTGCGCGTCACGCCGCCGTGGTTCGAGCTGAACATCAACGAGCTGACGGCGCCGATCCGATCGATCGCATGGAACGGAACCGAACTCACCGTCGACGACACGCGCGTCGTTCCGTTGACGAAACCAACCTCGGTCGCAGCGTCGACGTTCGATAGCGGAGATGTGTCGGATTGGGTGTGGGGGGTAGGGAGTGGGGAGTCGGAGATAACCCCGGCGTCGTTTTCTGTTCGTGTTTCTGCCACACCCCGCACCCCGCTCCCCACACCCCAAATCACCGACTCTCAACGCCACGCCTCGGCATCGATGCTCTGGGACCTCACCCTCGCACCGGGCGAAGAGAAAATCATCGACATCGCCACGCCGCTGCACGCGCATGACGCGCAGCCGATCCCGGGCGATGTCGCGCAGCAGCGCGCGAATGCGATCGCGTACTGGCGCAGGATCGTCGGTCACGTCGAGATCGACATTCCTGCTGCGCGCGATCTCATCGACACCGCCCGCGCCAACGTCGCCTACAACCTCCTCGGGCGCGACGGTCCGGCCATCCGCGGCGGCGCGCGCAACTACAGGCGTAGTTGGATTCGCGACGGCTCCCTCGCCTCCACGATGCTGCTTCGCTTCGGCCTCGGCGACGAGGTTCGCGACTACATCCGCTGGTTCGCTCCCTACCAGTTCGCCGACGGCAAGATCCCGTGCTGCGTCGACACGCGCGGCGCCGATCCGGTCGATGAGCACGACAGCCACGGCGAATTCATCTACCTCGTTGCCGAGCACGCGCGGCTTACCGGCGATTTTTCGCTCGCGCGCGAGATCTGGCCGCACGTCGAAAAAGCAGCGGACCACATCGATGCGCTGCGTCAACAGGCATCCGGCGAGTTCAAGGGACTCCTCCCTCCATCGATCAGCCACGAAGGCTACTCCGCGAAACCGATGCATTCGTACTGGGATGATTTCTTCGGATTGCGCGGACTCAAAGATGCGGCCTGGCTGGCAGAGCAACTCGGAAACCGTGAAGCCGCAGCGCGCTTCGCGAAAAGCCGCGACGAGTTTTCGCGCGACTTCCACGCCTCGATTCTCCGTGCCATCGAAACGCATCACATCGACTACATCCCCGGCGCCGCGGACCTCGGCGATTTCGATCCGACCTCGACGACCATCGGAATCGAACCCGGCGGCGATCTCGCCAACCTTCCGCACGACATCGTCCTCCACGAATTCGACCGTGCGTGGAACGAGTCGCTGGCGCGGATGGAGGGGAGGCGGCCGTGGAAGGACTACACGCCGTACGAGTTGCGCCAGGTCGGCACGTTCGTCCACCTCGGCTGGCGCGACCGCGCGCAACGCCTGCTTGCATTTTTTCTCGATGACCGTCGCCCCGCCGGCTGGAAACAGTGGGCCGAGGTCGCGGCGCAGGATTACCGAAGCCCGACGTATCTCGGCGACATCCCGCATCTCTGGGTCGGCTCCGACTTTGCGCGCTCCTTCATCGACATGCTCGCCTATGAACGCGAATCAGACGACGCATTGGTCCTCGGCGCAGGGATTCCGTCATCGTGGCTCGATCGCGGCGTGCGCGTGCGCGGACTGCGAACGATTTACGGCCCGCTGAATTTTTCCGCGCGGCGTGACGGGAAGCGGATCGTCGTCAACATCAGCGGAGTACGCATGCCGAGGGGCGGGATCGTCGTGCAGTTGCCGGGGGTGGGCGAGCGGGTCGTGCGGAAATTACCGGCGGCATTCGAATTCAGGTGAAGAACTTGACCTGCAAGGATTG
>JBAVBF010000712.1:0-4045 GCA_049586115.1 Thermoanaerobaculia bacterium
CCGGTGTTGAGGTACGCCACGCCGCGGTAGTAGTAGGGGTGATAGTTGATGAAGATCGCGCCGTAGCTACGGGCTTTGTCGTTCTCTTTCGGATTGCCGTTGATCGCGGCGGTCATCTTCGAAATGACCGTGGACCACTGGCCGCTGCGCGCCGCTTTCAGGCCGTCGTCGTAATCGTCGTACCACGACGCGAAGGCAGCGGTGGAGGCGAGTAGGAGTGCCAATCCGATCGTGACGCTGCGCGCGGATTTCATGGTTTCGCGACTTCCTTTTCCAGCTCGTCGAAATTGACCGGGTCGAAGTCGAAGCGTTTCTTGACATGCTGCCCCGCCTCGACCGTGATGCTCACCGTCTGCGACTTTCCCTTGGTGTCGGACATCGTGACCGTGTAGTTGCCGGGATCGAGTTGGATGCTCGTCGGCGTCGATTTGTCGTCGTCGGTGATGTCGACCGGCTTTCCTTTGTCGTCGACGATCTTGTCGAGCTCGCCCCAGGGCGATGCCGATAGCAGCAGGACGCCTTTGCCGGCCGGAATCGGCGCCGTCGATGTCGGCGCGGTGGTCGTCACGACGGTCGTGCTGACCGGAGCGACGGGCGCCACGGTCTGTTTGCTCTTCCAGAAGAAATAGCCGCCGCCGAGGACGATCGCGAGCGCCGCGGCGATGCCGATGATCATGCCGGTGTTGCTCTTTTTCGGCGCGAATGACGATGGCGAGATCTGGCGCTCGATCATCGTCGCTTCGGCGGCGCCGGGGCCGTTCCACTTCTGCTCGGCGGCGGTCGGCGCGGCAGTGGAGGCGAGGCGCTCCATCATGGTCGCCTCGTCGCTGCCGGCGCGCGTCGATTGCGGTCCGGGCATCGTCCCTGTCGGACCCAGATTGCGCTCCATGACCGTGGCTTCGTCGCTGCCGATCTTCGTTCCGGTCGGACCGGTGCGCGGCGGCATTGAAGGCATTGCCGTTTCGGACTGCGTCGGTTGGCCGGTCATCGTCTGCTGCGTGGCCTGCTGTCCGCCGCTGTACGTCGCGTTGGGACCGGAGGCGGTGAACTTCGGCAGTTCGGCCAGCGTCTGCGCGCCGGAGAGCGTGATCATCCGTTCGCCGAGTCCGTATTTCTGGTCCGGCGGAACCGTGTTGCGGATCGCTTCGAGGGCGTGCTCGAAATCGGCGGCGGTCGCATAGCGATTGTCGCGGCTCTTCTCGAGCGACTTCATGATCACCGACTCGACCTGCGGCGGGACCTTCACGGCCGGATTCAGATCGTGGATCGGCAGCGGCTTCTCGGTGACGTGTTTGAGGATGTAGCCGTGCGGGTTGGTGGCCTGGAACGGCGCGCGGCCGGCCAGCATCTCGTACATGACGATGCCGAAGGAGTAGAGGTCGGAGCGCGGATCGAGATGCTCGCCCTCCTTGAGAAAACCGGCCTGCTCGGGCGAGGCGTATTTGAGCTTGCCGAGGAACATGCCGGTCTGCGTGAGGCCCTGGCTGCCTTCCCCTTCCGCGAGTTGTTTGGCGATACCGAAGTCGATGACCTTGACCAGCAACTTCCCGTGATGGTCCTGCGACAGCATGATGTTTTCGGGCGAGATGTCGCGATGGATCAGGCCCATCGAGTGGAGGTGATCGAGTCCGCTCAGCGCCTGGATCGCGATTTCAATCGCCAGGCGCGACGGCATCGCGCCGTTCTGGCCGATCCACTTCTGAATATTGGTGCCGTCGATGAACTCCCACACCATGTAGTAGGAGCCGTCGTCGAGTTGGGCGAAGTCGTAGAGCATTGCCAGGTTCTTGTGTTTGATCATCGTCGACGTGCGCGCCTCCTGGAGGAAGCGCTGCAGGCCCTGATCGTCCGCGGCCACATTCGGCCGCATGATCTTGATGACGCGAAGTTCGTTGAGATGGATGTGGCGGACTTTGAATATCTCGCCCATGCCGCCGATGCCGAGGCGGTCGAGGATCTGGTACTTGCCGTCGAGAAGCTTCGACGAATACGTGCGCTGGAACACCGTGACCCGCTCACCGCACGCGGGGCACTGTTCGAGGCTCATGTCGATCGGCTGTTTGCAGCGAAGGCAGTTGATCTGGGTCATGTGTGCTCCGAGTGGGGAGTGGGGAGTAGGGTGTGGGGAGTGGGAGGAAGCGCCGGTACGACTAGCGCGGTGCTCTCTCCCACACCCCACTTCCTACTCCCCACCCCCATCAATGGTCTCTCAATACATAACTGCACGCCGGATCGGCGCCGAAGCGCACCACGTCTCCCGGCTTCAACACTGCTTTGTCGATGCGCGTGTTGTTGACATACGTTCCGTTGGCGGACTTTAGATCTTCGAGCGTGAGCGAGCTGCCGGCCATGGTGATGCGGGCGTGACGGCGGGAGACGGCCGGATGCGCGAGCACCACCGAACAGGTGCGGTCGCGGCCGACCATGATGCTGTCTCCGCTGAGCGAGTGTTTTTCATTCGCTTCGGCTTTCACGTGGACGAGTTGCCACTGCGGCGCGGCTCCGGGCGGAGGCGCGGCCGCCGGAATCGGACGCATCGTCGGCGTGTAGCCGGGGCGGAGGTTGTACTCCTCGAGCGCCTCGAAGAACTGCCGCGCCGATTCGTAGCGCTGCTCCATGCGCGGATGCATCGCGCGCAGCACGATCGCTTCGAGGTCGGCGTCGATCTCGGGACGGAAGGCGCGCGGCGGCTGCTTCTCGCCGCGGTAAATCGCATCGATCAGTTTCGGCAGCGAGCGGCTGTTGAACGGCAGCGCGCCGGTGAGCATCTCGTAAAGCACGACGCCGGAGGAGTAGACGTCGCTCTTGGCGCCGGCATCTTTCGGCTCGCGGATCTGCTCGGGCGACATGTAGTGCGGCGTGCCGAGGAGGAAGCCGGACTTGGTGAGGACGGTCTGGCCGCTGCCGGTGCCGCCTTCCTTGATCTTGGCGATGCCGAAGTCGGTCACCTTGACGACGCCGGCGCCGGCACCTTCGCGGATCAGATTCGCAGGCTTGATGTCGCGATGCACGATCCCTTTGCCGTGCGCGTAGACGAGCGCTTCGAGCAGGCATTGCGCTGTGGTGATGGCGTCGGCGATCGGCAGCGCGCCGCGCTCGGTGAGCAGGACGTCGATCGGCGTCCCTTCGACGAGCTCCATGACCAGCACGGCGTGATCGGCGTTGTTGATGAATTCGTAGAAGCGGGTGATGTAGCGGTGGCGCAGCTTTTCGAGGATGTGCGCTTCCTTGACGAAGCGCTTGCGTGCCGTGACTTCGCCGGCCAGCTCCTCGCTCATCACTTTGAGGACGACCTCGTAGTCGGCGGGCAGGATCTCGGTGCGCGACATGGTGCGGCCGACGTAGACGTGGCTCATGCCGCCTTCGCCAAGCTCGCGCTCGATGCGGTAGTTGCCGACGACGTTGCCGATCATTTCAGCGCGCCCTCTTCATCCCAGTAGAAGCCTTCGTCGCACAGCGGCAGGAACAGGTATTTGTGCGAGCCGACGCGAACGATGTCTTTCGGCGCCAGGTCGCGCCGCGGTTCGATTTCGGCGTCGTTGACGTACGTCCCGTTCGTCGAGTTGTGGTCCATCAGAATGAACCGTCTCTCCTCGGGGCGGAACACGAGATCGGCGTGATGCGAAGAAGCCTGATCGTCATTGACGACGATGTCGGAGCGGCGATCGCGTCCTAAGACATTTCGCCCGATCCGGACGGGAAACGATTCGCCGCGGGCAGCGCCGTTGAGGCCAATGAGCCAGCCGACGACGTAGCGTTTCGGCGCCGCCAGCGGATCGAGTTTCTGTACCGCGACCGTGCGCTCGACCGGCTGGTCGGCCAGTGCGACGGCGGAGTCGCGATTCATCGTCGGCGGCGGAACGGCGGTGGGGCGGCGGATCGGCTCGGGCGGAACCGCGACCGGGCGCGGAGCTTCGCCGAATCGCGTTGGCCGGACTACCGGGACGTCGGATTCAGCGTTCTCCGCGGGGCAATACGGACAAAGGTCCCAGCTCTCGTCGATGAAATGCCCGTTCTCACACCGCTTGTCAGCCACGTTTCAATG
>JBAVBF010000713.1:0-4780 GCA_049586115.1 Thermoanaerobaculia bacterium
GGCTGTGGCGCTGTTGTTTGCCTGGACCGTGTCGGAGGCATCGCTGCTGCCGGTGATCGTGTTCGAAATCGAGCCGGAGACGGCGGTCACGTTCACGACGACTGTGAACGATGCGGAGCCGGCGTTCGCCAGCGAGGCGATCGAGCAACTGATCGCGCCGGTGCCGCCGATCGCGGGCGTGGTGCAACTCCAGCCGGCCGGCGTTGTGATCGACTGGAACGTGACGCCGGAGCCGATCGACTCGGTGATGTTCGCGTTCGTAGCGGCATCCGGGCCGTTGTTGGTGATCGTCTGCGTGTAGGTGATCGTGCCGCCGGAGTTGACCGGATCGGGCGAGTCGCTGTTGGTGACCGCGAGGTTCGCGGTCGGCACCACATACGAAGTCGACACCGTCACGGCGTTGTTGCCGTTGTTCGGATCGGCCGCGGAACTGCTGGCAGTGAAGAGCTCATTGATGGTGGTGTTGTTCGGGCCGATCTGCGCCTGGCTCGCCTTGAGCACGACCGTGAAGACCGATGCACCAACAGCCATCGAAGGGATGCTACAGGTGAAGCCGGAACCTTGTCCGACCGTCAGCGGCGGACAGCTCCAGCCGGCCGGGATCGTGATCGACTGATAGGTCAGGCCGTTGCCGAGCAGCGCGCTCATCGTGGTGGTTGCGGCCGCATCGGGACCGGCATTCGTGACCGTGACGGTGTAGGTGATGTTGCCGTTCGGCGCGACCGGATCAGGCGAGTCGGTGGCGGTGATCTGGATGTCTGCGTGCGGCGTCACATAGGCCGTGGAGACCGTCACAGCGTTGTTGCCGTTGTTCGTGTCGGCCACGGAGCTGCTGGCGGTGAAGAGCTGGTTGATGGTTGTGTTGTTGGGTCCAAACTGCGCCAGGCCTGCCTTGAGCACAACCGTGAAGACCGATGTCGTAACAGCCATCGAAGGGATGGTGCAGGTGAAGCCGGAACCTTGTCCGACCGTCAGCGACGGACAGCTCCAGCCGGCCGGAATGCTGATCGACTGGTACGTGAGCGTGTTGTTGAGAACGACGCTCATGGTTGTATTCGCGGCCGCATCAGGGCCGGCATTCGTGACGGTCACGGTGTAGGTGATGTTGCCGTCCGGCCCCACAGGATCAGGCGAATCGGTGGCAGTGATCTGAATGTCGGCGTGCAGCGTCACGTACGCCGTCGACACGGTCACGGCGTTGTTGCCGCTGTTCGGGTCGGCCACGGAACTGCTGGCGGTGAATAACTGATTGATGGTCTGGTTGTTGATGCCGAATTGCGCCGAACCTGCCTTGAGCACGACCGTGAAGGCCGATGAGCCCACTGCCATCGACGGGATGCTACAGGTAAAGCCGGAACCCTGTCCGACGCTCAGCGACGGACAGCTCCAGCCAGCCGGAATGCTGATGGACTGATACGTGAGCGTGTTGTTAAGCACGACGCTCATGGTGGTATTCGCGGCGGCATCGGGTCCGGCATTCGTGACGTTGACCGTGTAAGTGATGTTGCCGTCAGGCGCCACCGGATCGGGCGAATCGGTGGCCGTGATCTGGATGTCGGCGTGCGGCGTGACGTAGGCCGTCGACACGGTCACGGTGTCATTGGCGTTGTTCGGATCCGCCCAGTCGCTGTTGGTCCCAAAGACTTCATTGATGGTCTGGTTGTTCGGACCGAACTGCGCGAGACCGGCCTTGAGAACGATCGTGAACGTCGACGTCGTCAGACCGAGGCTGGCCGCAGTGCAGGTGATCGAGCCGCCGAATCCTACGGGAGGCGACGGACACGACCATCCCGCCGGCGCCGTCATCGACTGAAACAGCAGCGTGCCGTTGAGGACTACGTTCATGTGCGCGGTCGTGGTCGCATCAGGGCCGGCGTTGGTGACGTTGACCGTGTAGGTGATGTTGCCATCCGGCGCAACCGGGTCGGGCGAGTCGGTCGCGGTGATCTGCATGTCCGCGTGCGGGGCGACGTAGGAGGTCGACACGGTGACGTTGTTGTTGGCGCTATTCGGATCGGACTCGGCCGCGTTCACGCCGAAGAGCTGATTCAACGTGGTGTTGTTGACCCCAATCTGGTTCTTGCCGGCATTCAACACGATCGTGAACGTGTCGTTCGATCCCGATAGCAGCGTGGCCGCGGTGCAGGTGAATGAACCACCGAATCCGACCGACAGCGAGGGGCAGCTCCATCCCGCCGGCACGGTCATCGACTGCCACAGCAACGTGCCGTTGTTGACGACGTTCAGATGCGCCGTGGTGGCCGGAGCGGGTCCCGCGTTCGTGACGTGGATTGTGTAGGTGATGTTTCCATCCGGCGCGACCGGATCGGGAGAGTCGGTGGCGGTGATTCCCATGTCCGCGCCGACGACAGCGAACGAGGCGACCGGGAACAGGACGAGACACAACACGAGCAATGCGCGGCGGACGTTCATTGGATGGAAGCTCCTCTTTAGATAGGTCGCGCAAACGGAGGGGAAAGTCCCTCAAACTGTCATCCAGAGCCGCCGGAGGCACGTAGCCGAAGGCGCAGCAGCGCAGGACGGTCGAAGGACCCCCGGCTGGCAACCGCGTCTGTTCACGCGCAGCCCGACCCCTCACGCGTTAACAGGCAGGGGGTCCTTCGACCGTCCTCCGGCGCTCCGGCTTCGCCTACGACGCCTTCGGCGGCTCTGGATGACAGGCAGTTACAATCGCTCCATCCAAATGTCCGAAGTCACGCAACTTCTGCGCGAGTGGAATGCCGGCGAGCCCGAGGCGCGCGATCGCCTCATGCGGCTCGTCTACGATCCGTTGCGCGCCATCGCCGAGCGGCATTTCGGACGCGAGCGCGAAGGGCACACGCTCCAGCCCACCGCGCTCGTGCACGAGCTCTACGTCCGCTTCGCCGACCAGCGCCACGTCGAATTCCGCGATCGCGTCCACTTCTTCGCCGTCGCCGCCACCGTCATGCGCCGCATCCTCGTCGATCACGCGCGGCGCAAGTGGAGCGACAAGCGCGGCGGCGGCGCGGCGCCGCTGGCCATCGAATTCGCGGTCGGTGTTTTCGAAGAGCAGAACTTCGACATCGTCGCGCTCGACCTCGCCCTCGACCGGCTCGCCGCCATCTTTCCGCAGCAGGCGCGCATCGTCGAGCTCCGTTTCTACGGCGGACTGACGCTCGACGAAACTGCCGAAGCGCTCGAAATCTCTGCCGCCACCGTCAGCCGCGAATGGACGATGGCGCGGGCCTGGCTGCGAGGCGCGATGAACGCGTCATGACTGCCGAGCCGCTCGACGCCGCATTCTGGGAGCGCGTGCGCACGCTCTTTCACGCCGCGGTCGACGTCGATCGCGACGCGCGTGCATCGCTGCTCGACGATTGCCGCGATCCGAATCTGCGTGCCGAGGTCGAGAGGCTGCTCGAACAGCACGACGCCTCGGAAGGCTTTCTCGAACAATCCGTCTGGGACCTCGTCGACACCGCCGACGCAAGATGGGAGCACGTCCTCATCGGCCCGTATCGCGTCGTGCGCCAACTCGGGCACGGCGGCATGGGCACCGTCTTTCTGGCGTCGCGCGAGGATGCCGAATTCGAGCAGCGCGTCGCCATCAAACTCGTTCGCCGCGGCGCCGGCGGCGAATCACTGCTGCAGCGTTTTCGGCAGGAGCGGCAAATCCTGGCTGCGCTCGAACATCCCAACATCGCCCGGCTGCTCGACGGCGGCACGACTTCCGGCGGCGTTCCGTATCTGGTCATGGAGTACGTCGAAGGGACGCCGATCGACGACTACTGCCGCGAGCACGATCTCCCGACCGACGCGCGGTTGCGCCTCTTCCTCCAGCTCTGCGATGCCGTGCAGTACGCGCATCGTGGTCTGGTGATTCATCGCGATATCAAACCGGCGAACGTGCTCGTCACCGAAGACGGAATCCCCAAGCTCCTCGACTTCGGCATCGCCAAACTCACCTCGGCAACAACCAACGCAACCATCACCCGCCTGATGACACCCGACTACGCCAGCCCCGAACAGCTGGCCGGCAAACTCGTCACCACGGCCACCGATGTTTACTCCCTCGGCTTGCTGCTCTTCGAGCTGCTCACCGGCAAGCGTCCGTTCGAAAACATCCACCGTACTCCCGACACCGAACCGCCGCGCGCCAGCAGCGTCTCCGGCCTGCGCGCGCTTCGCGGCGATCTCGATCGCATCCTCCTCGTCGCACTCGATCCCGATCCGAACCGCCGCTACGCCTCGGTGGACAAATTCGCCGACGACGTGCACCGCCACCTCGACGGTCATCCGGTCTCCGCGCGCGGCGCATCCCTCGGCTACCGAACAGCAAAGTTCGTCCGCCGCAACAAGCTCTTCGTCGCCGCCGCCGCGGTAACGGTGATCGTGGCCATCGTGGCGTTTTTGGCAGTGCTGCAACAGAAGCGCATCGCCGAACGCCGCTTCGAGCAGGTCCGCTCGCTTGCGCACGCGGTGGTCTTCGATCTCCACGACGCGATCGCGAAACTCCCCGGTTCGACCTCGGCGCGCGCACTCCTGGTCCGCCACGCACTCGGCTACCTCGACGCGCTCGCGTCGGAATCCGCGCGCAACACGCCGCTGCAGATGGAGCTGGCCGGCGCCTACGAACGCGTCGGCGACGTGCAGGGCATGCCCTACCGCGCGAACCTGGGCGACAGCGCCGGCGCGCTGGCCAGCTATCGCAAAGCGCTCGACATCGCCGAGGAGGTTCGCGGGCGTCAGCCGAAGAATGCGAACACGCTGCTGCTCATCGCCGATCTTCACGACCGCA
>JBAVBF010000714.1:0-2574 GCA_049586115.1 Thermoanaerobaculia bacterium
CGACTCCGTTTCGATCTTCACGTTCGACTCCGACGTGCGCCTGCACGCATCGACGGAGATCCGCGGCGCCGCGCGCGACGATCTCGTCAGCATCGTCGACGCTCTCGAGGCAAACGGTAACCGTACGCACCTCGGTTTGGCGATTCAGAAGGGACTCGAACGCGCTTCGACGCTGCGGGCGAGCGACGACAAGAGCAGGGTGCAGGCGGTCGTCCTCTTCACCGACGGTAAAGAGGATGTGCGCGGCATCGCCAATCCGGTGCCGATTTCGGCGAGCCTCGATCGCGTCGACGGCACGTACGTTTTCTTCGTCTCGATGGGGAAGGACGAGCACGAGGAGCAGCTCGACGAGTTCGCGCGACATGCGAAAAACGCAACGGTGCTGCGCGCGCCGACGCGGGAAGGGATCGCCGAGGTGGCGCAGAACATTCGCAGTCGCCTGCCGAAACGCGATCCGCCGAAGGTCACCATCCGGCCGTCAACGCTCGACCTCGGCGACGTCCGGCGCGGCAAGTCCATCGAGACCGACGTGCACCTCGACGCCGATCGTCCGACGCAGGTCGCGCTGCAACTGGCTGAGGCGCCGCCCGGCGTCACCATGGAGCCGCAGACCGTGACGACGCCGGCGCGCGTACACCTGCGCATCGACGTCGCGGACGACGCGTCGCCGGGCAGCGCCGGCCTGACGTTCAAAGCGGGCAACGCGACGGCGACGGGGACGCTCAACATCACGAAGCCGTCGCCGCTCCGCTGGCTTGCGCTCCTTCCTTTTCTCGCGGCGATCGCGTGGTTTGGCTGGTCGCGGCACCGCCGGAACAGCCGGCTGGAAGGGGAGATCGAGATTCTGCAACCGCGCGTCGCGGCTGACGCGGCATTCGTCGGATTGCCGCGCCTTGGCGCGAGCGAGGTCGCGCTCAGCGCCATCGTTCCGCGCGATGCGCTCGGCGGCATGGACGCGCGCCTTTTCGTGCGCAGACGCGGCGGAGAAAAAGAAGTGTGGATCGCCGCGAGCGGCGGTTCGCTGCGCATCAACGACATCGAAACGCCCACCAGCGCGCTCTACGACGCCGACACCATCGTCATCGGCGACGCGAAGCTGCGCTTCAACCGAGTCGGTCACGAACGGACCGCGATACCCGAGGAGGAGCTGTGAAAAACAACGTCGTCTTTCGTCCCACCGTCATCATCGGCCTGGGCGGCACCGGCTACGGAACGCTGCTCAAGCTGAAAAAACGCTTTCTCAATGCCTACGGCTTCGTGCCGCCGATCATCAGCTTCCTCTCCATCGACACCACCGAGAACGCGGAAGGCGGAACGCCGGCCGAAAGCACGGCCACCGATGGGAAACTCGACCACAACGAGACGTTCGTGCTGCAGGTCGGAAATCCGGCCGCGCTGGTGAACGGCGCGAACGCGCACATCGATGAGTGGTGGCCGACGCAGATCCCGACGCAATCGATCATCGCCGGTGCTGGGCAGGTTCGCGCCCGCGGCCGGCTGGCGCTGTTCGCGCGCGCGAATGAGGTCTACGGCCGCATCCGCCGCGCCGTGGATGACGTGCGCAACATCCGCAATCAGAAACAGATGTACGCCGATCAGTTCCAGGTCTCGGCGCGTGCCGGGGTGGAAGTGCACATCGTCGGCAGCGTGGCGGGCGGCACGGGCAGCGGCACATTCCTCGACATCGCCTTCATGGCGCGCGACATTGTCGGCAGCGACGAGCAGTCGAACTTCACCGGTGTGCTGCTTCTCCCCGGCATCTTCACGCGCTACGCCGGCGTGGCGCTGGTGAAGCCGAATGCGTACGGCGCGCTCAAGGAGGTCGAGTATCTCTCGACGATGAAGGGCGGCTTTCAGGTCGACTACGGCGTACGCCGCGTCGACGTCACGCGGCCTCCGTTCGATCTCGTCTACCTCATCGACAACATCAACGAGCAGGGCCGCGTCGTCAGCGAACAGCAGGACCTCTACGGCTTGATCGCGGACGGCATGTACGTGCAGATCGGCTCGCAGATCGGTGCCGACAGCGCGAACGCGGTCGACAACATCAAGACGCAGATGGCGACGGCCGGGCTGGTGAAAGGCCGCTCGCCGCAGTACTGCAGTTTCGGCGTCGCGTCGCTGGTGATGCCGAGCTTCGAGCCGTTGATGTGGGAAGACGCGAGGCGGCTGGTGAACGACGAGTTGCTCAATGGAGCCGTCGTCGACGCGGAGATCGAGGAGGAGGCGCAACGCTTCATCGATGCGAACCGCCTGCGCGAAGACAACGCCGACCAGGTGATCGAAGCGCTCAGTCAGCGTGAGGGCGGCGGGCAACTGCGCTTTCCGATGTCGCTTCAGCAGCTAAAGTTCGACAACAAGGCGCTCACGGAGATCAGGAACCTGCACACCGTTCACCGCTCGCGCTCCGAGCGGCAGATCGCGCAGGCCATCACGAAGAACTTCGACGGGCTGCGCGACACGTCCGTCGCCGCGATCAACAGCTGGTGGGAAACGGCGGTGAATCGCAATAACGGCTTCACCCGCGCGGAACGGTTCTTCGAGAAGCTGCAGGCGAAGCTCGAGTGGTACCGG
>JBAVBF010000715.1:0-3232 GCA_049586115.1 Thermoanaerobaculia bacterium
CCGACGGTGCCGGGTCTACGTCGTGGTGTAGAGCTTCAGGAACGGATCGAACGAGTAGTTCACACCGTTCATCGAGAGAACGACCGTGTACTGATACATCGTCCCTGCCTGCGTGCCGCCCGGAGGAGTGAACCTCCCGAGGTACTGGGCTGGATCGATCGGGTTCTGTTTCGGATCGATGATTCCGGGAATCGTGCCGCTGTTACTGGTGAACGCCGGTGGCAGGGCGAACTGAACGTTGGTGCCCGGATCGATCGCAGCGAGACTCCAGATCACCTGATCGCCGCTGTTGAGGGTCGTAATTAGCTCGTTCCCCGCTTCCTGAGTGTTGAGGTACCGGCCGGTGTCGAGCATCCAGACGTTGGTGGGAAGACCCCGCTGAACCGCGGCTACGACGTCGACGACGATGAGGACATTGATGCTTGCCATGATGGTTTCTCCATTCCTGTTGAGTGTGGGACAACACTTGCGGGCAGCGCAGACCGCCCGGACACGAGAGGACGCGTGAATGGGGAGTGAGGCGCTAGGAGACGGCGGCGAGCACCGCTACGCGTACTGCGTCGCCGATGCTCGGAGGCGGTTCGTTCTCCACGACGGGATCGAACCGGTCGATCGAGTTGCCCTGCAGGTCCTGGACGGTGACCGAGTAGTGGAACTCACCGGCCGTAATGTTCGCGGCGGCGGTGCTGAAACACCCCGGGCGATCCGGATCGGGCTGCGGCGCTCCGTCGAATCCACTTTCCGGCGGGAACTCCACGGCTGTGAGCTCCCATCCGGGTGTGAAGACGAACCAGACGATGTCGCCGACAAAGCCGTGCTCCAGCTTCAGAGTTTCCGGCGACACGAAGAGCGTCGGCTTGCCGTCGATTGCTGCAACTTCTTCTGCAACTTCGAAAATGACCCACTTGGCGTTTTCTGAAATGGCCATGAGCTTCTCCTTTGTGTGTTTGAGATTTACTGAGGACAGCTCTCTCCCGTGCGGGGCGACACGCCTCGCGCAGACTTCGGATTCAGGAATGGACCGTCAACCGCAGATCAGGGCGGTGATGGGGGCTGTTGCCAGCGCGCGAGAAACTCCGGCCGGCGATACCCCGCCGCGCTCAGTCGCGCCACCAGCGCCGATGCGTCGCGCGTGCGTCCGAGGATTGCGAACGCGCGCGCCGCTGCCTCGGTGATTCGCGGATCGCGATCGTACGGCCGCGTCGCGGCGAGCGACACGACGCGAGTCGATCGTTCGCGTGCAATCGCGCCACGCTGTTGATTCAAATCCATCTCCGCGAGATCGACGAGCGCGTCGCAGAGCACGCGTACCGCGTATCCATCGGTCGCCTGCTTCGCCAGCGCGCCCTCGGCCAGCGATATCGCACGTACGCCATGACTCTCTGCACCGGCAATGTCACCGCGCCGGCGATCGAGGCGAGTCAATTGTTGCTCCGCAGCCGCGAGATCTCGCCGCCAGGTCGGACGGGCATCACGCGTCGTGAGATTCGCAAGCGTCCGAACCGCGTCGCTGAGCAAGCGGGCCGGCTCCTCAACGTCGCCCGACGACCCGAGTGTCTCCGCGAGCCGGACCTGCGCGACCGAGCGCCTGCGCTGCCAATCCAGATTCTGTTCGTCGCGTGCGGCCAGGCGAGAGACGATTGCGAGCTCTTCGCGATTCGTCGCAGCGGCCCGTTCGGGTTCACCCGTATTCAACTGCGCCGCGCCGAGGTACGCAAGGCTCGTGGCAAAGCGGATCGCACGAGCTGAGTCGTCCGGCTGCGCCTCGATCAGTGTCCGGCGGATCGCGGCATCCTCTTCGAAGGCCGCGCGTGCATTGGTGAGATTTCCGTTCGCCTGTTCCAGGACACCAAGCTTATTGAGCGAGTTCGCCAAATCGGCGCGGCGCTGTTCATCACGAGGATCGCGCGCCGCGCGCCGCCTGTCGACGTTCACCGCCGTCCGGTATTCGACACCCGCGCGGGCGTAATCACCCAACGCTTCATACGCCGAGCCGAGGTTGCTGTATCCGTAACTCAGCTCGGTTTCGTATTTGGCATCGCCGGGATGTTTCGCCGCGAGACGCGCCGAGACGTCGTAGTAAGCGCGGAAGTGCTGGAGCGCACCTTGCGCATCGCCCTGCCTGCGCAACGCGTCGCCAACCCAGAAGTGACTGTTCGAAAGCGCAAGCTGCCACTCGTCGCGCGCGGGATCCTTCGCGGCCGCGGACTCAGCGAATCGCAACGACTGACGAAACAGAGCCTGCGCTTCGGGCAGCTTCCCCTGTTTGATGCGGACGTCACCGAGCTGCGTCAGCGCGAGCGCATGGCGATTCAGCTCCTCGCCGGTCAACTCCCCGGGACGTAACGAGGCGAAGTAGTCGAGCGCCTTGGTCGCTGCGCCGTCGAGAACATCGAGACGGCCGACCGGCTCCAGCCGCTTCGGCAGGTCACTGACGATGAATGAGACGAGCGCCTCGGCCTGGTTGCGCCGGCGCTCGGCGTCGCGGCGGGCCTTCGTGACGTCCATGGTGTATTTCGCCGCGCCGCCGATGAACAGCACCACCAGGATCGCCGCCACCGCCATGCGAACGCGGCGAATTGGCGTCGCCAGTATGCGTTCGATCCGTTCGACCGTCTCCACCGCGGTCGGACGCTCCGCGGGCGCAAGGCTCGTCAACCGCGCCACGAGCGCGCCGAGATGCCGCGGCTGATTCGCCATCGGCAGTCTCTCGCCCGCAGCGGCGATCCGAAGCAACTCGTCACGTCCCGCTTCGGCACGTCGCGGCTGCTTCTCGGTCAGCAGCATCTGCAGCACGAGGCCGAACGAGAAGAGGTCGCTCGCTGTCGTGATCGCCGCTCCTCGCGCTTGTTCAGGACTCATATAAAGCGGCGTGCCGGCGGCCATCGTCGCGGCGGGCATGGCAACCTCGAAGATCAGCGTGTCGGCCGATTCGATGTCGTCGTCAGAAGTTGCCGGCCGCATCTGCGTTTCTCCGGCGTGCAAACGGGCCAGTCCGAAGTCGAGAATCTTCACGGTGCCGCCGGCGCCGATCATGATGTTGTCCGGCTTGAGATCGCGATGCACGATGCCGCGGCGATGCGCAGCCGCGAGCGCCCGCACGATGTCGCGCGCCACGCGGAGCTTCCGCAACCGGCTCATTCCCTCTTCGACAGCGCGCCTGAGTGTGACGCCCTCGACCAGCTCGAGCACAAGGAAATCGCACGCCGGACCCTCTGCATAATCGTAGATG
>JBAVBF010000716.1:0-19127 GCA_049586115.1 Thermoanaerobaculia bacterium
GCGGCCTGGCTTTCCAACGCATTCGCCGAGCTTCTGACCAACGAGCTTTCCGCCGGCGAGACATTGCGTCTTGCTTCCGGCGAGCAGGTCGAACGAATGAACTCCGACCTCGGTCTCGCCGCCGGCGAGCCGATCCCGACCAGCACACTCGGGCGCGTCCGAACGCAACTCGGTACGGATCTCGTCGTCAATGGCTCCTATCTCGCCGTCGGCGACAAGATTCGTATCGATGTCCGCCTGCAGGACATCGCCTCGGGAAATACGGTCGGCACCGTCTCCGAGACCGGCACCTCGGCCGGTTTGCTCGATCTCGTCTCGCGAACCGGCAGCCGTCTTCGCAACGAGCTTGGCGCCGCCCAGCTTTCACAGGCGGAAGCGGCCGGATTGCGCGCGTCGCATCCAAAAGACTCCGAAGCCACGCGGCTCTATGTCGAAGGGCTTGCACATCTGAGGCACTTCGACGCGCTTGGAGCACGCCCTCTCTTCGAACAGGCCATCGCCCGCGAGCCTGCGTACCCCATGACTCACTCCGCATTGGCGGAATCGCTCTGGAACCTCGGCTACGAAAGTCTGGCCAGCCAGTCGGCTGAGAAAGCGCTCGATCTCTCGTCGGCGCTCGGCAGGGAAGAGCGGCTCTCCATCGAAGCGCGCAGCGACGTGATGCACAAACAGTGGGACAAAGCGATCGATATCTACCGCTCGCTCTTCACGTTCTATCCGGACGAGCTCAATTACGGGATCCGGCTCGGCCTCACCCAGAACGCCGCGGGGAAGGCGAAGGACACTTTGGAAACGGTAAGGCGGATGCGTCAGCTGCCACCGCCTCTTCGCGATGACGTCGGCATCGATCTCGTCGAGATTGACGCGTACCGCGGCACGTCCGACCCGAACGCGGAACTCGCTGCCGCAACACGCGCTGAGAAAAAGGCTGCTGCCGCCGGGATGCGAAGCGTGGTCGCGAGAACGAAGGGGAATCAGGCGTACGCCCTGCGGGATCTCGGTAAGGTGAATGAGTCGGTCGCTCTGCTTGGAGAAACCGTCAGGATTTACGAAGCGATCGGCGACCGCACCAACGAAGCGCGGGCCTTGACCAATCTTGCCACCAGCCTTTGGCAACGCGGCGATCTGAAGGCGGCGCGGACGATGTTCGAGCGCGCGCTGGCGATGCATCGGCAGATCGGGCACATGACCTTCGTCGCGCGCACGCTCAACAATCTCGGCAACGTCGAATACGGGATGGGGGACGTGCAGAAGGCCGAGCAGACGTTCCGCGAGGCGCTGCGCATCGAACGGGAGATGAACTTCATCACCATGCTCGGCCCAACGCTCTCGAACCTCGGGGCGATGCGTCAGGTGCAGGGCGATCTCGACGATGCCGGCCGTTTCTTCATGCAGGCCATCGAGGTATCGCGCAAGACCGACAACCGGATGGGTGAATTGCTCGGCGTCATCAACTTCGCCGAAGTGCAGCGATTCCGCGGACATCTTGCCGAGGCGCATCGCTATTACGACCTGGGGCTGGAGCTGTCGCGGAAGTCGGCGAATACGCAGGAGGAATCGTACGCGCTGGCGAGCCTCGGCGAGCTCGCGCTCGAACAGGATCAACTCGCCGAAGCGCGCAAGCAACATCAGGCGGCGCTCGCCATCCGGAAAAAATCGAACGAGAAGCTGGCCATCGCTCAGAGCCAGGTCTTCCTGGCGAACCTCTCGATCGAAGAAGGAAAACCGCAGGACGCCGCTGCATCCCTTCCCGAAGCAATCGAAGCCTTCCGCAACGAGCACGCGACCGAGGACGAGGCCGGCGCGCACGAAACGCTCGCCCGTGCGCTGCTGGCGCAGAAGAAGGTGGCCGAAGCCGGCGCCGAGATCGCTATCGCCGGCAAACTCGCGCTGACGCTCAAGAACGTCATGCTGGCAGCCGCGATCGCAGCCACCGAATCGCGACAGTTGAGTGCGTCGGGACGCTACGACGAGGCGGATGCGCGCGCGAAGGCATCGCTCGCCGCCGCGAAGAGCAGCCAACTCGCGATGCAGCAACTCGACGCGCGCCTTGCCAGCGCCGAAAACAAAGCGCGCCGCGGACGCGCCGCCGAAGCCGCTGCCGAGAAGAAAACGATCCGTTCCGAGGCGGAGAAACTCGGCTTCGCCTTATTCGCCCGCAAGGCGGCGTAGCGACCCGATCAAATTTCCTGATGTGTTTTCCCGCCGCTTTGCGCGACGTAGGGAGAACACAAACAAGGAGATTTCATCAATGTCCAAACGCTCGCGTCTCGCGCTATTCGCTGTTGCTCTCATCACCGCGTTTTCCATGAATGCCACCGCCGCGCAGTGGATGGTCGCGGCTGCCGCGCATGCTCCCGGCGTAGGAAATACGAATTGGCGTACGGATCTCCGCCTCGTGAATCCGTCCACGACCGAAGCCACCGCCACGATCTACCTTCTGCCCCAGGGAAGTAACAACGCCGCACGGGCAACGAAGATCACGGTGACCGTACCGTCCGCGGGGCAACTCGCTTTGAGCGATGTTCTCGATTCCAGGTTCTCGTTCTCCGGCAGCGCGGCGCTGCTGGTGGAGTCAACGGAGGCATCGCTGGTCGTGACCAGCCGAACCTACAATCAATCGGCAAGCGGCTCGACCTACGGTCAGTTCATCCCCGGCGTCAACATCAACGACGCGCTCGCCGCCAATGAGATCGGGCATCTCATCTACATCTCGAAATCGAACGACTACCGGACGAACGTCGGCTTCGCCGGCACCACCGCGACAGCCGGTGCGGTGGCGGTGACGCTGTACGACGCCAACAACGTTCTGCTCGGCGCGAAGGCGTTTGATATCGCGCCGTACGGACAGATCCAGGTCAACGACATCTTCGGAGCGGTGCTGGCCGGTTCCGCGCAGGTCGCGCGCGCTCAGGTCACGGCGACGGTGCCGGTCGTTGCGTATTCATCGGTGATCGACAACCGCACGGGCGACCCTATCGCGATGATTGCGCAACACGCCTCGGACGCCAGGACCGATCTGGTCATCGCCGCGATCGGGCACGCGGCCGGCGCCGCCGGCTCGGCCTGGCGCTCGGACGTCCGCATCTATCCGCTCGACGCCGCCTCCGGCGACGATCGCGGTCCCGCGAGCGGCACCATTACCCTCTCGTTTTACCCGGCCAACGTTTCGAATCCGGCCATTACACCGAAGACCGTCACCATCGCCGCAAACCAGATCCTGGCTCTCGACGACATCGTGCTCAAAACCTTCGGCCTGGACAACGCCACCGGCGCGCTGCGCATCCAATCGAGCCTGAAACTATTCGCTACCTCGCGGACCTACAACCAGTCGGTGGATGGCACATTCGGTCAGGACATTCCTGCGGTGTCTCTCGATCAGCAGCTCGTCGCCGGCTCGGTGGCCAAGTTCTCAGGCCTTTCCAACAACGGCTATCGCACGAATATCGGTTTTTTCAATACCGGTTCCGCAGCCGCGGACATGCAACTCGACCTCCGCGACGCCACCGGCGCGCGCCTTGGGCAGAAAGCCTTTCATCTCGATGGCAAGACGATGACGCAAATCAATGATCTCTTCGCCTACCTCAGCGCAGGAGGTTCCGGTGGCGGCTCCCTCTGGATCACGACCACCGGTGGCTCGCTCGTCGCCTACGCCTCGGTGATCGACAACGTAAGCGGAGATCCGGTCTACGTCCCCGCATCGCTTGCGGTCGGGACTGTTCCGCCGCCGCCGTCTGCCACCAATCCGGGCGGCCAGTGCGTGAACGTCCCCTTCATCCACGCCGGTGCGAAGGCGACCTACAAGAATACGGACTCCTCCGGCGTCTGGACGATGATCACGACCGTCTCCGCGGACAGCGCCACGCAGCGCATTCAGAACGATCAGGCGTTCACCGCCGGCGGCAATTCGGTGATCGACTCGACGTTCACTCTCAGCTCACAGAACAATCTCCGGATCCTCCACCACGCCTTCTCGACAGCCACGACAAGTGTGGCCGGTTTCGCGATCGTCGTCACTACCGACTCGAGCTTCAATCCCGACATGGTGAACAGTCCGCTCACCCAATACTGCGCCGGCGCGACGTTCGCCATCCCGGCCACGGTGCAGACGGTCGTCGTCGGCGGGACGGCCCCCGGACCAACCCAGACCATCAATCGCCCGGCGGCGAACGGCAGCGTGATCGCGATCAATCAGGTAGTCACCGTCGCGGGCGGCACGTTCAATACGGTCGAGTACCACGGCATCGCTGACCGCACCGATGCGAATGTACAGTCGAGCAACATCTGGGTCTCCATCGCCGACGGCATCATGATCAAGCAACAGAACCTCGACTCCAACGGTAACGTCGTTGGCACCGTGGAACTGACGAATCTCCAGTAGCAGATGCATTCGCCAGCCCGAAAAGGACGAGCCCAACGGCTCGTCCTTTTTGTGTTGGAGCGGTTCCTGTGGCGGAGAAACGTTGCGAAGGCGATGTACGGAGCGCACGGAGTCGCCGTGAAAAACCGGCGACGCCGCCAATCTTTTTGACGGCTGGCGCGATGCGTCCATTTTCTCAAATTACTCTATCTACAAGACTTCGCTGAAAACACCTCTGTCTTCGTTCTCTTGCAATGGCCTTCTCCCGACAAAGGAGAAGAGCAATGGAACCAAAGAGAACGTCGAAGGGGATGACGCTCCTCGAATGCGCCGTGAGTATGGCCGTCATGGCCACCTTGCTGCTGGCCGCCGCACCGGCGCTCGACAACATGCACCGACGCTTTGCGCTGTCGACCGCCGCCGACCGGTTGCGCCGGCAGATGGTGCGCGCGCAGAGCACGGCCGCTGCGCTTTCGAGAAATTGCGGCGTCTACTACTCCCAGACCAACGGTCAGTGGATGTACGCCATCTACACCGACGAGAACGGCAACGGAGTGCTGCGCAGCGAGATCGCCAGCGGTGTGGACCGGCGCATCGAAGGCCCGTTCCCGCTCCTCAACACGACGGCGCCGATCGAGGTCGGGATCGGAAACGGCTTCACCGATCCCGACACGCTGGCGCCGTTCACCGCCGGCTCCTCGGCGATCGAATTCAATAGTTCGTTCATCTGCTCGTTTTCGCAGATTGGTACCGGTACTCCCGGTACGATCTTCCTCACCGATGGCGGCAGCCTCGGCGCCGCGGTGCGCTCGTCGGGATCGGACGGAAACATCCGTAAGCTTTACTACGCCGGGAAGGGACAGAAATGGGTGGAACGGTAGCGCCCGAAAACGTCAGGGAATGAGTCCATCCGGAGCGTCCGTTGAAACCGGTACTTTCTATTCAGGAGGCACCAGCCGATGCGACGTATCGGAAACGTGGTTCTCGCCGTCTCTGCGATTTTCGTAGTCAGCATCGCCTCGGCGGCGGAAACGAAGGCGCCCACCGCGAAGCCTGCGCCTGCCCGCCAGCCAGTCGCCGCGGCCGCGGCGGCGGACAATGACTCGCCCCTCGTCCGCGCCGCGAAGATCAGCTATCAGGCTCGCCTCCATCCGAAGTCCCGCGTGGTCATCGACTCCACCACGCTCGTCGTATCCCGCTGGCCGTCCGCGCCGCTGGCGGCAACTTCCGGAGGCGCCGAGGCACAAGGGCGCTCATGGGCTTCCGGCAACTCCGGCGACGCTGCCGCGATTGCTGCGCAGGAAAAGAACGCACGCGATATGCGCGCGGCTGCTGAGCAGGCGCGGCAGACTGCTCTTCGTCAGGAACAGGCGTACATGGCGCAGCAGAACGATGAGCCGTACAGCGAGATCATCGACGACCACGTGACGAACCGTCTCGAGACGATTCCGACGGAGATGACGCAGAAACCGCCGATGTAGTCGATACGATGCGCCGCGGTACGGCAGCCGGAACGGTTGGCGACGCCGAAGCGTCGGGATACTCGTAGATGTCCGGCGGCGTCGTGGCGGGATGTTTCTTCAGCCACTTGTTCGCGTACAGCTCCTGGTCAGCCACTTCGAGCAATTGCTGGATCGTCGCGCCGGGGATGAGCGACGAGCAGCCCATTCCGATCGTGACGCCGACCTGGACCACCGCGCCGCGTTCATGCCACTGCAGCGACGACAGCTCTGCCGCCAGCCGTTCCGCAACGGCGCGCGTTTCGTCGACGGTCAGGTTCAGCACGAGCAGCACGAACTCGTCCCCGCCGTAGCGGGCGATGACGTCACCGCTGCGCGTGCTGCGTAGAAAAAGTCCGCCCATGTCTTTCAGCACGCGGTCGCCCATCAGGTGTCCGTAGTTGTCGTTGATGGACTTGAAGTCGTTCACGTCGAAGAGGACGACGGCGATGTTGTTTTTCTGCGCGAGATGCCGTTCGGCCTGTTCGAAGAAAAAGCGGCGTGTGGCGACGCGGGTCAGCTCGTCGTGATTGGCGATGTCGCGCCACTCGCGCGCGTCGGCGTCGAGTGCGCGCTGCCGCGCCAGAATCCGGCGCGCCGCCGCGACCTTTGCTACGACCTCGACTTCGGTGCAACCCTTGGCCAGGAAGTCGTCGTAACCGAGGGTGAGGGCGGTGACTTTGACGGAGAGTTCGTCGTGCGCCGTCAGCATCACCGCGTACAAGCCGCTCATCGCCGGATCGGAACGAACCTCGGCGATGAGCGCCAGGCCGTCCTTTCGCGGCATTTCGAAATCCGAGATGAGGAGGTCGAAGTGTTCGGCGGCGAGTTTTCGGAGCGCGTCGACGCCATTGGTGGCCGTCGCGACGACGAGGCCGAGGCGGCGCGCGATGGAAGCGAGCCAGACGGAGAAGTTCTCGTCATCCTCGACGATCAGCACGCGGATTGGCTTCGCGGGCGGGTCGGGTGGCAGATCGTTACGGCGGCGAAGCGGGGTCGTCACGTGGCGGGCTAAGGAGCATTCACGTTAGAAGCCATCCGCGCTCAGTAGCGTGAGCGGTGTCACACGATTCCGCGAGCTCGTGAAAATCCAAGCCGGATTCGGGAGCGAAGGTGTCTTGTTGTCTAAAAAACGCACAGTGTTCAGTTTTAAGATCGCGCAAATCGGCACCGGGACGGCTAAGTTCATGATTCTAAAGGAAACGGTGCGTGGTACCGGCCTTGGACTAAGAACTGGACATGAACATACTGCATGCAATCACGCTCGCCGCTCTCCTCCACGGTACGCCTGCTGCCGCTCCTGCCGTCCACTGCCTCAAAGGGACGGTTTCGTACAAGTTCGTAGGAACGCCCGGCACGACGTTTACCTACGGCGGGACCAAGTACGCCGTTCCGGCCAGCGGTTGGGTTGAGCTTCTGAGCGAACGCGATGGCAAAGGGTATCTGGCCGCCAACGGACGGACGCTTCCCCTCGATGTGTGGCCGATCGACGCCTTCGGCACGCGCACGGTGTCGCTGCAGCAGCCGGACGCCCCGGCGGGCGACATCGTCGCAGTGAGCTCGCTCAACAACTAGTAGAAGGAACCATCCGATGGGCAATGCCATGACTGTCTCGTCCTCACATCAGCCGGCGATCCTGCCGGTCGCAAGGCAGGGAAGGGTTCTCGTCGTCGATGATGACGCCTCCATCCGCGAGGGGATGAAATTGCTTCTCGAAAGCGTCGGGCTCGACGTCATCACCCACGATTCGATGATCACGCTGCCGCTCGTCATGCGCACTTTCCGTCCCGACGTCCTCGTGCTGGACATCGACATGCCGGCGCTTTCGGGAGTCTCGTTTCTCCGGATGAGTGACCGGAAGGCGGTCACCAACAGCGAAGCCTCGGTCATCCTCTTCTCGGGGATTCCGGTCCGGCATCTCGCTGACCTCGCGGAATCGTTCGGAGCAGAATTCATCACGAAGTGCGAAGAGCCGCGGGAAATCGGCGAACGCGTTCGGAGAGCCGTAGAGATACGCCGCGTCACCCAGGTTTGCTGATTCGCTCACGCCCTGGATCTGGGCAAATCGAACCAGAAGACGCTTCCGCCGCCGGCGCCGTCGTCCACACCGATGCCTCCACCATGCGCCCGCACCGCCAGCTTGCAGAAGGCAAGACCGAGGCCGGCCGAGTGGTAACTGGACGCGGCCTGCAATTGAATCGTGGCGAACTTCTCGAAGATTCGCTCGCGCGCTTCCAGCGCAACCCCCTGCCCTTTGTCCCTGACCTCAATGCGAACGGAGGTTTCCTCCAGCACGGCGCTGACAGTGATCGCCGTGTGGGAAGGGGTGTGCTTGACGGCATTGCTGATGAGGTTCTCGAGAATGCGGCGCACGACCACGCGATCGCAGCTCGCTCCGACGGGTTCGGTACCGTCCACGACCACCACCGTGTGCGTGCCGCCGGAGAATGTCCCGGCGACTTCGCGGACCAGCGCCAGGACATCGCACTCCTGGAGGTTGAGCGGCAGCTTCCCTTCTTCCAGCCGGCGCACGTCGAGTAGATCGTTCGTCATCTGGCTGAGGTTCCGGACGGACTTCATCGCCGTCTCCAGGATGGATGCAGACTTCGGGTCGCTGTCCAACCGCTTTTGCACCGTGGTGAGGAGCAGCAGCATGGCCAGCAGCGGCGAGCGCATATCGTGAACGATCATGTTCACCAGATCGTCGCGAACACGCTCCAGAGTTTGCAGACGTTCGTAGTTCTCGGAGAGCTCTTTCCGCGCCCGGCGCAGCGCGACATGAACCCGGACGCGCGCCAGCACTTCATCGACCTGGAAAGGTTTCAGTACGTAGTCCACGCCGCCGGCATTGAAAGCCTTCAGCTTGTCCTCGGTCTCCGTGCGCGCGGTGAGGAAGATGACGGGAACGTCGCGAAGACTCTCGATCGCTTTCAGCTCGCGGCAAACTGCGTAGCCGTCCATCTCGGGCATTTCGATGTCAAGCAGAACGAGATCCGGAGTCGAGCGCTCGGCGACCTGAAGTGCCTGACGACCGTTCGTGGCTGGGCGAACGTCGTAGTCGTTCTCGCTCAGGATGGTATTGAGCAATCGGAGATTCTCCGGCTTATCGTCCACGATCAGAATCGTTGGCCGGCCGTTCATGGGGCACCTCGGTTGTCGATGATCGACACGAGCTCTTCGTATCGAAAGTTGCGCGCGAGGGTGAGGATCTGATCGGCCGCGGACTCGGAATGCGACCGGATGCTCACCGCCAGACTCTCCAGGCGCTCTGCGCGCGCTTCCAGAAGCGCCTGCCGCAACTGGTCGAGCAGCTCGGACGGCACCTCGCTCAGCAAGTCCTGTAGCGGAATGACAGTTTGTTCGCCGGCGCCGGCGACGATGCGGTCGTCGTAGGCCAACCCGAGAAGGCTGCCGATCGTGGTCAGGATGTCGGCTTCCCGGTACGGCTTGCTGAGAAGCGCGTCTGCGCCGACGTCACTCAGCCGTTCTGCCTCGCCGGCGACGCTGGCAGTCAGCGCAACGATCACCGCGCCCGAGCCGGCGAGGCGCAGGCGCCGGATGGCCTCGATTCCGCCAATGCCCGGCATCCGAAGATCCATCAGCACGAGATCGGGATGCCAGGCGTCGTCAATTTCGAGAGCTTCTTCGCCGCTCTCCGCGAGCTGAACGTCGAATCCGGTCCGCATCAGCAGCTCCGCCAGCACCTCGCGGTTCGTGACGATGTCATCGACGACCAGGATCTTGCGGCCGACGTCGTGGGCGCGAAGCCGCGGAGAAGCAGAGACGCGCTCCGTCGCCGCCAGTGTCGACTCGTCCACCGCCTCGGCGCGAAACGAGAACGTGAACGCGCTTCCCTCGCCGAGCACGCTGGCGACGGTGAGCTGACCGCCCATCAATTCGGCGAAGGTGCGGCTGATCGACAGGCCGAGGCCCGTTCCGCCCGCGCGAAATCCGGATTCGGTTTGTTCGAAGGCGCCGAAAATACGCGCGAGATCGTGTGCATCGATGCCGCGGCCCGTGTCCGCGACCACGATCGAAAGCTCGCTCGCGAAGGAACCGGCCGTCGCGCTGATCGCCACCGTGCCGCTTTCGGTGAACTTCATCGCGTTGCTGAGCAGGTTGATGACGACCTCGCGGATCTTGCGGGCGTCGCCCTGGATCGCGCGCGGCACGCCCGCGGCGATCTCGAGGCGCAGGCGGTTTCCGCGCGACTCGGCGAGAGGAAGGAACATCTCCCGCGTCTCTTCCAGCAACGCGTGGAGGTCGAGAGGCGCGAGGAGAAGCTCGGTCCGGCCTGCCTCGATCCGCGACATCTCCAGAACGTCGTTCAGGAGATGGAGCAGATGTTCGCCGCTGCTCCGGATGACGGCGCCCTTGTTTCGCGCGGACTGTTCGAGACCGGAGTCGTTTTCGAGCAGTTGCGCGTACCCGAGAATGGCGTTCATCGGGGTGCGCAGTTCGTGCGACATGTTCGCCACGAACGTTCCTTTGGCGCGGTTGGCGGCTTCCGCTTCTTCCTTGGCCAGCCGCATCTCGGCGGTCCGGCTCGTGACCAGCGATTCGAGATCGACGCGATGCCTGCGCAGCTCGAGATAGCGGCGCAGCATGTCCGCCAGAGAATTCAGCAGCGCTCGCTCCTCGGCGAGGAACGGCCCTTCCACGTCGTCCGGCCGTTCCTCCAGATAGGCGATCTCGATGGAGCACGGGCCGCCGATCGTCCCAAACGTCACCGATTGCTTCCACGGCGAGTCGCGCCATCCCGGCGTCTTCGCTTCGACGTCGCCGTAGACGATGCGCGCCTCGCAACACTCCGGGTATTGCCATCCCTGCGGCAGCGTGAGCACCCACTCCGCGAGAAGATCCGGAACGCTGCGCTGCTCCGATTGGAGCAGGATCGCACTTTGATGGAGCGTTCGCAGCTCCTTGACGCGCTCGCCGAGCGCGTGCAGAAGCGACTCGCGCTCTTCTTCCGCCTTCCGGCGCGCGGTGACGTCGCGTGCCATGCCGACGCTTCGCATGACGCGGTTGGACTCGTCGAAAACGGGCGTGCCGGTGCCGAGGACGTAGCGCATCGTTCCGTCGGGATGGACGACGCGGAAATCGGCTTCGACGTTTGCGTTGCCCGCGCGAATGCTGGCCATCTGCGCCGCCACCGTCTCGCGGTCGTCCGGATGGATTTGGGCCAGCATTCGCTCGTACGAAATGGAGTGATCGTCGTTCGATGAGATCCCGAAGAGATCGAACAGCAGATCGTCGCCATGAAGCTCCCTCGATTCAACGTCCTGTTCCCAGACGGCGATCTGTCCCGACTCGAGAGCGAGCCGCAGACGCTGCTCGGACTCATGAAGCTGCGCGGTGCTCTGCCGGAGCTGCTCCTCGGCACGCTTCCGTGGCGTGATCACGAGCGTGAACAACGCCACTCCGCCGATCTCGCCGCTGGCTTTGTACCAGGGACGAAACTCCCACTGCAGCCACTCGATGCCGCCGTCTCTGCGCGGAACGGGATCCTCATCGCGGCGTTCGACAGCGCCCGCGAGAACGCGTTGGTGGATGGGACCCCGCTCTTCCCGCAAGTGAGGGAAAACGTCGTAGTGAGAACGTCCGATGACGTTCTGACCCTCGAGCCGGTAGTCCGCCAGCCAGCGGTCGCTGACCTGCAGGTAGCACATGTTCGTGTCGAGGATGGCCACCGCGGCAGGCGTGTGCTTGATCATTTGGCGAAGCATCTCTTCGCTTTCCGTGAGCGAGGCCGTGAATTTCTGCAGGCCGTCCAGGTTTCGGCGAAAGGTCGACGCGATCCAGCTCTCCAGCACGAGCGTCATGCCGATAAACATGACCATGTAGACCAGCAGCACCTGCGGCGGATAGGTGTAGGTCGCAGGAGGCAGCAATCCGGTCTTCTGTGCGACGAGAAAACCGATGGCGATGGCCACGAACACAGCCGCAACGACCGTGGCCGCCCGATTGCCGAGGAGCAGACCGGACGCGATCAGATAGATGATGAAAAAGGGAGTGATGGGCGAGTCGATGCCGCCGGAAACCCAGGCCCGTTCCGTGGTGATCACGACGAGAATGGCGATCAGGCAAACACTCGCCAGCGCCGTCCTCCCTCGGCGATTGATGTCGAGGAGCGCCAGGATCAGCACCCACAGCACCCCCGTCGTGACGACACGCCTCACCAGTGTTTCAGGCTGCAGAGATACGAACAGCGCACCGAGAGCCGTGTAAATCGCGATGAGGCCGAGCGCCAGCCACGAAAAGGTGCGGGCGTGCTGCGTCTTCTCTTCGTCGTCAAACAGCGGCGGCCTGAAAAGAGAAAACACCGACGACTTTCGCCCCGAGGACATGAACGTTGGATTCTGACTGCGGAGTTGCTTTTGTGGAAAGAATGCGCACCATGCTAATGCAGCGGTCCGTCGGGCACAGGCTGCGAAGAACGCGGATGTGCAACAAAGTCAACGACTCCTGACGCCGGCGGCGCCGGTTCCTGGGGCCAAATCGCGGAATCCGTCCCCACTCCACTCCGTTGTAAGCACCCTGCCCGAGTCCGGAACGTTTCACGGCGTCAACCGTCGTAGAGGGCAGACTCAGAACCGCAATGCCCGAATTTATTGTCAGAGTCGGCACGCCCGACGGAGCCATCACCGAACGCCACATCCAGGCGATGAGCGTTCGCGCCGCGGAAGACGAGCTGCGCCAGCAGGGCATGCACGTTTTCGAGGCGCGCCGCGGCAGCGTGAAACTCCGCGATCTCCTCCCGCGCGGCAAGAAAATCATTTCGACGGAGATGTTCCTGCTCTTCAACCAGGAACTGCTCGCGCTCGTGAAAGCCGGCCTGCCGATCCTGCAGTCGTTCGACATCATGCTCGAGCGCCAGAAGAACCTGCGCTTCAGGGAAGTCCTGGTCGACGTACGCGAGAAATTGAAGTCCGGCATCGCGCTCTCCGACGCCTTCGCCGCGTACGGCGACGCCTTCCCGCCGATCTACTCCACGTCGCTTCGCGCAGGCGAGCGATCGGGCGACCTCGAAGGCGTCCTGCGCCGCTTCCTTCGCTACCAGAAGATCATCGTCAACCTGCGCAAGCGCGTCATCGGCGCGATGATTTACCCCAGCGTTCTGATCGCCCTCTCGATCGGCATGGTCTTCATCATGCTGGTCAAGGTCATCCCGAAGTTCGCCGAGTTCTATCAAGGGTTCGGCGCCGAACTGCCGTGGTTCACGACCTTGATGATCGGCGTCTCGAAAAGCCTGAATACGAACCTTCCCATCCTCGCCATCGTTATCGTCGGCGGATACCTGTTGTTCCGGCGATGGACGAAAGGAAGCGGACGCGTCGCGTGGGACAAATTCAAACTCAAACTTCCGCTGGCCGGCGGCATCCTGCACCGCTTCGCGATCATGCAGTTCACGCAATCGCTCGGGACGCTGCTCGCGGGCGGGACGCCGATGGTTCCGGCCATCGAGATCGCCTCGCAGTCGGTGACCAACCACTCCGTTTCCGCGAAAATCTTCGGCATCGTGCAGAACGTGCGCGAGGGGGAGCCATTGTGGCGCTCGCTTGAAAACACCGGCGCCATGAGCGACCTCGCGGTCGAGATGATCAAGGTCGGTGAATCGACCGGCGCGCTCACGGAAATGCTCGGAAATGTCAGCGAGTTCTACGACGAGGAAATCGAATCGCGGCTGACGCGCATGGTATCGGCCATCGAGCCGATGATCCTCGTCTTCATGGGCAGCGTCATCGCCGTCCTGCTCTACGCCTTCTATCTCCCGCTGTTCCAGCTCAGCAACGTCGCGCAGCAATAAGAGACCATCATGGCCGCCGATCCACGCACGCTTCTCTACAAGAACGCCGATCCCACCGGTGAAGCCGCGCGCGCACAGCGGCTGGCCGAGCAATACGGCTTCGAGTTCGTCAACCTCGAGCACTTCCAGGTCGATCACCAGCTCTTCAAAGACGTCCCGCTGGAGCTGATGATCCGTTACCAGTTCCTGCCGGAGAAGCGCGAGAACGGCCACATCGCCGTCGTCGTCGGCGACCCCACCGACGTCCTCAAGCTCGACGAGCTCGAGCTCCTTCTCGGCGCGCCGCTGAAGGTCAAAGTGGCCTCGGCCGTCGCGATTCGCGACAAGCTGCAGAAGTCCGAATCGACGCAGCGCGTTCTCGACGAAGCGACCGAAGGGTTCCGCATGACCCTCGTCGGCGAAGACGAGGAAGGCGAAGAGACGCTGACGATCGATTCGATCACGGCGCAGGAGTCGTCGCCGATCATCAAGCTGGTCGACTCCATCGTCTTCAACGCCATCCAGCGCCGCGCCTCGGACATTCACATCGAAACGCGCGACAACGAGGTCGTGGTCAAGTACCGCATCGACGGCGTGCTCTACGAAGCGCTCGAGCCGATCGACAAGCGCCACCACAGCACCATCATTTCGCGCATCAAGGTCATGTCCGAGCTCGACATCGCCGAGAAGCGCGTGCCGCAGGACGGCCGTTTCAAGCTGCGCATCACCGGCCGCACCATCGACTTCCGCGTCTCCATCGTCCCCACCGCGCACGGCGAGGATTCGGTCATCCGCATCCTGGACAAGGAGTCGATGAACTCCGACTTCAAGAGCCTGCGCCTCGACGTTCTCGGCTTCGACGAGGAGATGCTGCTCAAGTTCCGCAAGTTCATCAAAGAGCCGTACGGCATGGTGCTCGTCACCGGCCCGACCGGTTCCGGCAAGACGACAACGCTCTACGCGGCACTGTCAGAGATTCAGACCTCGGAAGACAAGATCATCACCATCGAGGATCCGGTCGAGTATCAGCTCCGCGGAATCACGCAGATTCCGGTGAATGAAAAGAAGGGGCTGACCTTCGCCCGCGGACTGCGCGCCATCCTCCGCCACGATCCTGACAAGGTCATGGTCGGCGAGATCCGCGACGAAGAGACGGCCGCCATCGCCGTGCAGTCGGCGCTCACCGGCCACCTCGTCTTCACCACCGTCCACGCCAACAACGTCGTCGACGTTCTCGGCCGCTTTCTGAACATGAAGGTCGATCTCTACAACTTCGTCTCGGCGCTCAACTGCGTCCTGGCGCAGCGGCTGGTGCGGAAGATCTGCGACTCCTGCCGGCATGACGTCGAATATCCCGACTCCTTCATCATCGAGTCGGGGCTCGACCCGAAGGAGTACCGCGGTACGAAGTTTTCCGAAGGCGTCGGCTGCATCGATTGCAACGGCACAGGCTTCCACGGCCGCGCCGCGATCTCGGAACTTCTCGACCTTTCCGACCGTATCCGAACCATGATTCTCGACCGCCGTCCGGCCTCGGAGATCAAGAAAGCTGCAAAAGAAGAAGGAATGCTGTTCCTCCGCGAATCGGCGCTCCGGAAAGTGTTGAACGGACAGACCACGTTGCGCGAGATCAACAAGGTCACCTTCGTGGAGTGATATGGCGCGTTCTTTCCCACCTGACGTCGTCGTGCTGGATAGCGACTCCCTCGTCCATGCCCGTGTAGGCCGCGGACGGAAAGAGATGCAGATCCTGCAGGCGAAAAGCTATCCGCTGCGCGACGATATCTTCGCGCCCGGCGTGGTCACCCCCGAGCTGCGCAACGAAGCGTTGCTGGCCGAGACCATCCGCCGCATGAAGCTCGAAACGGGACGGTGGGACAAAGTCTCGCTGCTTCTTCCCGACTCCTGGTTCCGGATGAACATCATCGAGCTGCAGTCGTTGCCGGACCGCGCCAGCGAAGCGGCGGAAGTGATCCGCTGGAGCCTGCGCCGCACGATGCCGGTCGATCCATCCGAGCTGCGGCTCTCGTACGAAGTGCTCAGCCGTACGCCGCCGCGCATTCTCGCGGTCAGTGCCGTCGATGCAACCATCAGCGCGATCGAGCGTCTTTTCGAAGCCGCCGGCATCGAAGTCATCCTCATCGAGCCGGCCGGCCTCAACGTCTGGAACGCGATCACCGCCCGCGAAGCCGCCACCACGCGCGACCGGATCTTCTTCTACATCCGCGACCACGACTTCACCACCGCCGTCTTCCGCGGCGCGCAGCCGCTGTTCATCCGCTCGCGCAATCTCAATGGCGAACGGACGCTCCAGCAGGAGATCCGCCTCTCCGCGACCTATCTTCGCGACACCTTTCAGACCACGTCGGTCGAAAAATGCTACGTGGTCGGCAACGGCATCAATGGCGAGGTCACCGGAGCGATCGGCAGCGAGTTCGCGGCGCCCGTCGTGAAAATCGCGCTGCGCGACGTGGCCGAGCAGGCGCCCGGCGACGTGGGCGAATACGAAGCGGAACTGACCGCCGCCACGGGAGTATTCACAGGGTGAAGCCGATCCATCTCAACCTCGCGTCGCGGCCCTTCCGCGATTACCGCCCCGTCTACGCGGCCGTCGTCATCATGGCGCTGCTGACCGCGTTTCTCGCGCTCAACAACGTCGACACGTTTCTCCGCTACCGCACCGAGACGAAGGCCACGCGCGCGAACATCGCCAGGCTCGAACAGCAGATCGCGGACGAACAACGCCGCACGGAGAGTTTCACGCAGCGCCTTCGCGGCGTCGACCTCAAGCTCCTCGCGTCGCAGACCGAGTTCGCCAACGCGCAGCTCGCCGAGCGCGCCTTCTCCTGGAGCGAGCTGCTCGACCGCCTCGAGAAAGTGCTGCCGAACGACGTGCGACTCCTGTCGGTGGCGCCGTCGTTCGAGAAAGACGGGCTCGTCCACCTCTCGATGACGTGCGTCGCCAAGACCGGCGACGGGCTTACTGCCACGATCAACCGCTTCAACGGTGACCAGCACTTCGCCAACGCCTTCCCGGCCACGGAAACCGTGAACGGCACCGAATACCACTTCACGCTCGGCGTCGACTATCGTCCGTCCATCGCACGGAGGGTCGAATGATCTGGCGGGAGAAGCGAGTGCTGCTGATCGTTCTCGGTCTGCTGCTGCTGGCGAACACGGTCTTTTTCTTCACGTACCGCGTCCAGTACGTCAGCCGTTTGCAGGACCTCGATGCGCGCCAGGAACAGAGCGAGGTCCAGCTCAATCAGGCGCGCAACGCGCGCCTCACCGCGGAACAGCAGCTGGCCGCCTACAAGAAAGTGCAGGCGGATCTCCAGGTGCTCTACAACGAGCGCTGGTCCACACCGATGCAGCGTCTGACCGCGCTGATCGACGAGGTGAAACGGCTTGCCGCGGCCAGTCATCTGCAGCCGCCTTCGTATTCGTTCACGAATGGCGAGTCGAAGCAGGTCTCGACCGCACCGTCGACGAAGGGATCGATCGGCACCAATACCGTGAGCATTGCTTTCACGGTTCAGGGAACGTATGAACAGGTGCGTCGGCTGATCAATCTGCTCGAACTATCCGATCAGTTCGTGATCATCGACTCCATCGGCCTCGGCGCGAACGGAACGGCGGCCGACAAGATCCTCACCCTCAATATTCGACTCAAAACCTTGTTCAAAGACGTGCGCACGACCGCGCCCGCCGCGAACAGACAGTTGTGATGGACTGGATGAACTGGAAAACCTGGACCGTCGTCGGTGTGATTCTGATCGCCGTGTTTGCGATCTATTCGTTCGCCTCGACGTCGAATGCCGTCGATCCGGCGCCGGCGCGGCCGGCCGCTTCGCCGCGGACGCCACACATTGCGAAGAGCGTCAGCACGCCCGGCGTTCCCATGCTGCACACCGAATGGCTCGATGCGCAGAGCGGCAGCTACAAAAGCGCGCGGAATCTCTTCGGCTACGTCGAGCCGCCACCGCCTCCTCCTCCGGTCGTCAAGCCGCCACCGCCTCCTCCGCCCGACAAGGACAAAGACGGTGTTCCCGACTTTCGCGACAACTGTCCGAACGATTACAACCCCGACCAGAAGGACGGCGACAGCAACGGCAAGGGCGATGTCTGCGATCCGGAGTGGCAGGAGCAGATGAGGCTCCATCCGCCTCCGCCGCCGGCTCCCGTGCCCCCGCAATTCGCGATGAAGTACATCGGCACCTTCGGGCCGGCCAACAACCCGATCGCGACGTTCAACGGCAACGGCGAGATCGTCAACGTGCGCGTCGGTGAAACGATCGACGGCAAGTTCGTGCTGCGCAGCATCGGCATCGAGTCGGTCGAGATCGGCTACGTCGGCTTCCCCGCGGATGTGAAAACGCGCATACCGCTCGGCCAGTGACCTTTACGAAACGCTACCGTCAGAGTGATCAGCAGATAACTCATGCTGACCACCCAGGATTGAAACGAATGAACCAGACGAAACTCGGAATTACCGCCATCGCCTTGTCGCTGACGCTGCTCTCGTGCACCAGCTACAACGCGTTCCAGAAAGCGAAGACCGCTGAGCAGACGAAGGATTGGGACGAAGCCGTCGCCGAGTACCAGAAAGCGCTCGACGTCGATCCATCCAACTCGCTCTACCAGATCAATCTCTCCCGCGCCAAACTGGAAGCCTCGCGCGTCCACTTTCAAAAAGGGAAGTCGCTGCGCGCGTCCGCGCTCAACGCACGCGGCGAGGATCAGATCCGGCTCACCCAGCTCGCCGCCACGGAGCTGGAGCTGGTCATCAAGCTCGATCCCACCAATCAATACGCCGCCGTTGAATACGGCAAGGCCGTCAACACGCTGCGCGAAGCCCAGCTGGCAGGACAGCCGGCCACGATCGATGAGCTGAAGAAACGCGCCAAAGCGAACATCACCAAGTCCGCTCCGCCGCAGCTCAGCCCGACCTCCGACCAGCCGATCACGCTCTCGTTTCCGCATGAGACGCCGGTCAAGGAAATCTACAAGGCGCTCGGCGGCGCTTTCGGCATCAACATTCTCTTCGATCAGGCCGTGAAGGACGACCGCATCGCCATCGAGCTGAAGGACGTCACCGCCCAGCAGGCCCTCGAGCGCGTCATGCAGGCCGCCAACCATTTCTACAAAGCGCTCGACGAGCACACCATCATCATCGTTCCCGACAATCCGCAGGCGCGGCGCGACTACGAAGACCTCGTCATCCGCACCTTCTATCTGTCCAACGGCGACGCCGAGCAGGTCACGAACGTCGTCCGGACCATGATCGAAGCGCGCAACGTCTTCCCGCTCAAGGCACTCAACGCCATCACCATCCGCGACACCGCCGACAAGGTTCGCATCGCCGAAAAGATCATCGAAGCAAACGACAAAGCGAAAGCGGAAGTCGTCGTCGACGTCGAGCTTCTGCAGATCGATCTCGACAAGCAGCGCGACATCGGCGCCGTCGTGCAGGGTCTCGGAT
>JBAVBF010000717.1:0-17518 GCA_049586115.1 Thermoanaerobaculia bacterium
GCAGTATGCCGACGACGCCCCGGAAAAAAACGGTTCCGAGATCATCAACGCCTGCTTCGATGCCGCCTTGCAGCGCTACCCGAATCTGATCGCGCTCGGCGAGGACGTCGGCAAACTCGGTGACGTCAATCAGGGCTGCATCGGCCTGCAGGAAAAGTACGGGCTGTATCGCGTCTCCGACACCGGCATCCGCGAATGCACCATCGTCGGCCAGGCCATCGGCATGGCGCTGCGCGGGTTGCGGCCGATCGCGGAAATCCAGTACCTCGACTACATCCTCTACGCGATCCAGATCCTCTCCGACGACCTTGCTACGACGCGCTGGCGCACGCGCGGCGGGCAGAAGTGCCCGGTCATCATCCGCACGCGCGGCCATCGTCTCGAAGGTGTCTGGCACTCCGGCTCGCCGATGTCGGCGATCATCAACCTCGTGCGCGGCATGCGCGTCTGCGTCCCGCGCAACATGACCCAGGCGGCCGGCTTCTACAACACGATGCTCCGCTCCGACGACCCAGCCATCGTCATCGAAGTGCTCAACGGCTATCGCATCAAAGAAAAGCTCCCCACGAACATCGCCGACTTCACGCTCCCCCTCGGCGTCCCCGAGATCATGCGCACGGGCAAGGACGTCACGCTGGTCAGCTACGGCGCCACGCTGCGCATCGTGCTGGAAGCGGCGGAACTGCTCGCGCAAGTTGGGATCGATGCCGAGGTGATCGACGTGCAGACGCTGCTGCCGTTCGATGTGCGCGGCGTGATCGTCGAGTCTCTGAAGAAAACGAATCGCGTCGCCTTCATCGACGAAGACGTTCCCGGCGGCGCGACCGCGTACATGATGCAGAACGTGTTGGAGCGCGACCGCGGCTATGACTTCCTCGACTCCGAGCCGCGCACGCTTCCCGGCAAAGAGCATCGCCCCGCGTACGGTTCCGACGGCGACTACTGGTCCAAGCCGAACCGCGAGACGATCTTCGAGTGCGTTTACGAGCTGATGCACGAAGCGATGCCGCGCAGGTTTCCGCGATTTTTGTAGCGAGGTTTAAGGCAAGAGGTTTGCTCTTCCATCGATTGATGAAGCCCGCATCGATCGCCATTTTTCTGCTTCTCGCCGCGCTGCCTCTGCTCGCCGCGCCGGGCGCGTTCACGCTCAGCGGCAGTGAAAAATGTTGGACCAGCGACCCACCGCCGCGGCCAGGTATCCATCTCGCGTGGACCGCATCGGCGAATGCAGTCAGCTTCGACGTTTACAGACAGGGATCGTTTCACGAGACGATTCCGTTCGGCGGCCCGGGAACGTACGACGAAACCAGCAACGGGTTCTTCGTCGGAGCCACGGTCTCGTATTACATGGTTGCCCACGACAACGCTGGCGGTACGTTCACCTCGAATACTGTTGACATCCACATCACGGGCGATGTTTGTCAGCCGCCTCCGGCCGCGCCGGTGCTGGACGGAAGCGCGGCATGCGACACCAGCGGTCCGCGCGCAATCGTGAACCTCACTTGGAGCGGATCGCCGACGGCGACGAGTTATCGCGTCACGCGGACGCCTACGACGACAGGTTTTCCGGTGGACACGACATCGTCGGCGTTCACCGACACCACGGCGAATCCCGGTTCGACGTACACCTACAAGATCATCGCTACGAACAGCGGCGGCTCGACCGATTCGAATTCAAAGACGATTGACGTCAGCAACACAATCTGCCCGCCCGCCGCGCCGGCCATCACGGCCAGTGCGACCTGCGTGGCCGGCCCACCAGCCGCTCCCGCCGTGCACGTGGCGTGGACCGCGATGCCGTTCGCAACGTCGTACGTTGTCAATCGCGGCGGAACGCCGATCAGCGGCACGCTTTCACAGGAGGTGACGTCGTTCGATGACGTGAATGTCGCCATTGGACAGACCTACAGCTACACGGTCACGGCGTCGAACGTTCAGGGGAGCGCCACCTCGGCGTCCGCGCAGGCCACCGTCGCGCACCTTCCCTGCATTCCCGATCCGCCGGGACCTTTCAACGCGGCGGTCAACGCGAGTTGCGACGCCACCGCGCCAGTGGCGCATGTGAGCTGGACGGCATCGCCTGGCGCGAATTCCTATGTCGTCAACCGCAACGGCGCTGCCGTCAGCTCGACGCTCTCCGCTTCCACCGATCACTTCAACGATTCCAGCGTGACGTCGGGCCAGTCGTATACATACACAGTCGTCGCAACCAATGTCAGCGGAAGCACAACGTCGTCGCCAGCCGGCGTCACGATCCCAGCGTGCGTCACGCCGCCATCGCCGTTCACCGCGTCGATTGCTCCCTTCTGCGCCGCCGGTTCTCCCGCTGTGCATGTCTCATGGACTGCCGGCGCGGGCGCGACTTCGTACTCCGTCAGCCGCAATGGCACTTCTATCAGCGGGACGCTCTCGGCGGGCACACAGGCATTCGACGACACGGCCGTCACCGCCGGACAGACATATGCGTATTCGGTCGTCGCATCGAATTCGGCCGGCAACACGGCCGCGCCTGCAGGATCGATCACACCGTCCGCGAACGACTGCCCGCCGACGGCGTTCACGCTCACGGCGTCGGCGACGTGCAACCCGATCGTGTCGCCGCCGCAGTCGATGGTCGCGCTGAGCTGGACCGCCGCGGCCACGGCGACGAGCTACCTGATCCTGCGCAACGGCGCGCAGATCGCGTCCGTCAGCGCGAGTACGAACAGCTACAACGACGGCGCTGGAACCGCTACGTTCAGCTATGTCATTCGCGCGGTCGGTCCCGGCGGCAGCACCGACTCGAACACTGCCACGGTGACAGTGCAACCGAACTTGTGCAGCACGCCGCGGCCGGACCTGGCCGCGACCGACATCAGCATGCCGCCGCCAGCGGCGCAGCCTGGCGATACATTCACCGTCGCCATCGTCGTGTCGGACGCCGGTGACGCCGCACCCGCACCGGCGACGACATCGCGCATCCGCATCGGCACGGGTACGACGTTCGCGCCGTCCGACCTGATCGTCGCGGCCATCGCCACGCCTCCGTTGGCTACCGGTGCGAACACGACGCAAACGGCCACCGTCACGATCCCCGATCTCCCAGCTGGCACGTACTACCTGTTCCTATCGGTCGACGACGATCACGTCGCCGGCGACATCAATCCGGCGAATGACGTCAAACGCAGTACCGCCATCACCATTCAAAGCCCGCCGTGCACTCTCGGTTGCACCGCCAATGTTCCATCGACCGCGCAGGCCGCGGTGCCGGTTGCGTTCACACAGCAGCAACCCGCCTGTGCTGGCGTGAGCGCCGTCTGGACCTTCGGCGACAGCACTTCGTCAACAGGTTTCACTCCAACGCACAGCTACGCGACGCCCGGTACATACCACTGGACACTGACGCTGACCGCATCAACAGGCGGGACCTGCTCAAGCAGCGGAAACATCACCATCACCGCCCCGACCGTGCCTCCGAAACGGCGCGCCGTGCACCACTGAAGACCCGACTTCAAAGAGTGGACTCCACCTGATGGCGCTTCAAATAGCTCATCGCCGGATCTCTCCTCGTTCGCCGGCAACGCCCGGGTAGGGAAAACTGCGTTTGCGTCACTCCTAAGACATACAGGGGCCTTCCCAAACCGAAAAAAGAGTCTTGCCCGGATACGCCGGCTCGCGCCGGCGCTATGCGTTGGCCGGCGGCTCCGTCGCGCGGGAGGATTACGCATGGTGGTGCACGAGAGAAAGTCACATTCGAGTCGGCGAGCGCCCGTCCGTGCAGGACTGCCGTGCAGGTTGCGCGGGCTCGGTTTTGTTTGTCTGCTACTCGCTCTGACGTTTCCACGCGCCGCTCACGCGAACGATCCTGAACCGGCCGGCTTCGTCGTCGATGTCAAGGGAACGTGGGTGGCCGTTCTGGGGCAACCCCTTGGCAGCCTTCATCGAAATTCGTATGTCTTTCCCGGGCAACAAGTCCGGGCAAGCCAGCCTCTGGTGGGCTCATCCATCACGATCGCTCTGGCGAACGGGAAGGCTATCCGGCGCTCATGTGCGAAAGAGAATGACGGTGTCACGTGTGGGTCGCCAATCGCAATTGAAGTAGAGCCCACGGTTCAATCGATCGCTACCAGAGTTGGGTCGGCGGTGTTGAAATTGATCAAGCCCGAGGAAGAACATGCTGCCGCGACGATTGCGCGCGATGTGTTCGGTCTGAAGCCAGGAGTAGTGGGATTGAAGGGCGAGCAACTCGACCTCCGTCCCGTACTGGCGCGAATTCCGGAGGGTTCGTATGTGGCCACACTCGCTCCCAATCATCACGAAGTGCCGAATGCGGATCCCGAGGAGCCTCGGTATCCGACGATCGTGCCTGCGACGGGACCTGTATGGATCAAAGCAGGAGCCTTGCGGCCCGGTCTCTACCAATTGACCATTCTCTCGTCCTCCGGCAACGAGCCGGTTGGAAGGCCGGTGTTGGTCCTGGTCGCATCCGAGGCGGATTTTGACGCGCGGCATAGAGACTTCGCGGAGGCGCAGGAAGTCGTTTTGTCGTGGGACAAGGATATCCCGGCCAGCTCGGTACAACGTTTTTTGACTGTGTACCTGAAGACAATCGCCGCGAGTGCGTCCGGAAAACGATGATGCTTACATCCGTAACAATCGAGCGACACATCAAGAGTTTTGTGAAGAAGGTCAGCCACAATGCAGACCATCTCAAACTGCACCGTCCCGTTGCGGGATTCGTGATCATCGGTTTGGCCGCTCTGCTGACCGGTCAGTGCGAGCGATCGAGATTCATTCACGCGCTGGAAATGGCGAACCTCGATGCCTGGGTCGTCAGCCAAAATTCGGAGATTTCTCGGCAAATCGCATTGATTGACATCGACGATAGTGAGTATCAGAACAAGTCTACTTTCGAAGGGCACAGCCCTTTGAAACCGGACGAGGTCAAAAAGCTGATCGCACTGATTGCAAGAGGAGGCGCCGGCGTAATCGTCGTTGACATCGACACGACCGACTGGAGGGAACAGGATCTACCTTCCGGATGGCTACGGTCGGCGGCGCCCGATCGCGCCTTACCGATCGTGATCTGGGCGCGCACGACGCATCCGCTCGACGGAGGCCCTCTTCTACTGAGCAATGTCGCCGGCCGGGACGACACGATGATCCCGACGGACGACCAAACGCTCTGTTGGGGCATTCCCAAAGTTCTTGAGAGCGGCGGGCTCCTTCGCGCGTACCCCCGTTACATTACTTTGGGAACGACAAGCGTTCCTTCGCTGGCCGCTGCTGCCGCTGCCGCATTCCACGATCCCCGCCCGCACTACGAAAAGACCGGCAGCATCAATTGCAACATTCTGTCGCGCAACTTCGAGGATGGCCCGTCCGCAGCCGTTCTGCGAACCGGCAATCGCCGCTTCGCCCGTTATCATCCGGCTGAACTGCGAGAGTTCATGGCATCCCCGGCGGTGGACAAGGTCACGCCGCTGAGCGGCAAGGTCGTGGTTCTTGGAGGCTCGTTTCCCGCGGCGAGAGATTCCTATTGGACTGCGGTGGGACCGCGCGATGGAATCGAGATTCTGGCGACCGCGATCGATTCTGAACTGCATAAGCCGATGCCGCTGGAGGCATCTGTTGTTCTCTTTTATGTTATCGATGTCTTAGTCGGACTTCTCATCCTCCTGATCAGCCGCCTCCTGCCAAAATCCTGGAGCTTGCTGTTTGTCGTCCTGGCTGTCCCAGCCGCGGCATTCGCTGGGAGTCTCCTGGCGTTCTGGTCCGGCTATTTCGCGAGCTTTATGCCCGTTCTGGCAGGCGTGTTTTTTCACAAGCTCTTTGATGATTGGTGGGAGGCGCGCAAGTCCGGCAAGAAGCTCGAAGAGTACAGTGAGGAAACTCTTTCCGAACGAACGACGCTGACCACCACTCGGGTGACGGAAGGGCGGGCGTGACACGCAGTCTCGCGTTCCCGGCAGTGCTCGCGGTGCTGGCGGGCGGACTCCATGCTGGCGAAATCCCTTCCGCGCCGGCGTTGCGCATCGAGAGTGCGATGCACACCGCCACCATCAGCCGGATCGCGGTCGATGCCGCGGAGCACGTGGCGGTCACCGGCTCGTGGGACAAGACCGTCCGCGTGTGGGATCTGCGCTCGGGGCGGCTGCTGCGGACGATCGACCTGCCGGCAGGCAAGGGAAACGAAGGGCAGGTTTATGCGCTGGCCATCACGCCCGATGGGAAGACGATTGCGGCGGGCGGGTGGACCGGGTGGGATTGGGACGGGACCGCGTCCGTTTATCTTTTCGATCGCGCGAACGGTCACCTCGCGCGACGGATTTCGGGGCTGCCCGGTCGCGCGACCCGGCTGGCCTATTCGCCCGATGGCCGGCGGTTGGCGGTTTGCCTGCGCGGGTCGAACGGGCTCCGGCTTTTTGATCAATCGGGAAACCTGGCTGGCGAAGATCGCGACTACGACGGCGACTGCTCCGCGGCGTCGTTCAGTGCGGATGGGAGACTCGTCACGTCCTCCCGCGACGGCTTCCTCCGGCTCTATGCGCCGCCGGCGAGCGCAGTTCCTCTTCGCCTCATCGCCAAGCGGCGGAGCGAATCCGGCAGGCATCCATTCGGTGTCGCATTCTCGCCCGACGGACTTCGCATCGCCGCCGCCTTCGATGATTCGCCGGCGGTGGCAGTGCTTTCGGGCGCGGATCTGACGCCCCTCTTCACCGCCGATACGACTGCGATCTCCAACGGCAATCTCGCCTCCGTGGCGTGGTCGGCTGGCGGCACCGAGCTGTACGCGGGCGGCGTGAGCGCCAATGGCCAGGCCTCGCGCATCGTCCGCGTCTGGTCGCACGGCGGGAAAGGTCCGTGGCGCGATGTGCCGGTCTCGTTCGATACGATCATGGACATCGTCTCGCTTCCGTCCGGGGGCTTTGTTTTCGCTTCCGGCGATCCGTCGTGGGGACGGATTTCGTCCACCGGCGAGCGGCAGTTCGTGGTGCGTGCGAACATCGCCGATTATCGCGGAGAGCGCGATCAGTTCCTGACCTCCGCCGATGGAATGACCGTGCAGTTTGCCTTCCGCCTCGGTGCGCCGACGGCACATTTCTCCGTGGCGGAACGGGCGCTCACACTCAACGCGGCCACGGATGCTTCCCTCCATCCGCCGCGCACCTCGGCCGCCGGACTCCGCATCGAGCATTGGGAGAATTCATCCGAGCCGGTTCTGAACGGGCGGCATCTTGCGCTCGAACCCGAGGAAATTGCCCGAAGCATCGCGGTGACGGCGGACGGCTCCTTCGTGCTGGTCGGCACGGAATGGAATGTCGATCTCTTCGCTCGCGACGGGACGCGACAATGGTCTGTGCCGGCGCCCGATGTGACCTGGGCCGCCAACGTTTCCAGCGACTCGTCCGTCGCCGTCGCTGCCTTCGCCGACGGAACGATTCGCTGGTACCGGATGCGTGACGGCGAGGAGCTCTTTGCGCTCTTTCCGAGTGCGGATGGAACGTGGGTGGTCTGGACCGCGAGCGGCTACTACGACTGCTCACCGGGAGCCGAGCGGCTGATCGGCTGGCATGTGAACCGTGGGCAGGATCAGGCCGCCGATTTCTTTCCAGTCTCGCGCTTCCGGGCTACGCTCTATCGTCCCGACATCATCGCAAGCCGGGCGACCGCCCGCGACGATGAGCCAGGCAACGACCGACGGCCGGTCGATGTCGCGCGGCTTCTGCCGCCGGTCGTCGAGATCAGCTATCCGGAGGATCGCCAGGCGGTGTCATCGCACCAGCTGGCGGTCTTCTTCGCTATCCGCACTCCGTCGGGTGAGCCGGTGACCTCAATCCGCGCCTTCGTCAACGGACGACCCGTTTCGGCGTCGCGAGGGGCACGTCCTCCCGGTGCGCGGCCATCAGCGGATTCGGCGGAGAGCGAGGAGCTGACCATCCCGATGCCTTCGCAAGACGCCGAGATCTCCATCATCGCTGAAAATCGCTTCGCGGCCAGCGATCCGGCTGTCCTGCACCTTCAATGGAGTGGACCGAAGCCATCGGAGGCCGCTAAGCCGGTTCTCTATCTCCTGGCGATTGGATTGAGCCACTATCAAGACCAGGAGTTGAAACTCGAGTTCCCGTCGAAAGATGCGGGAGACGTGGCCCGCGCGTTCGAAGTCCAGCAATCGCTTTACAGCAAGGTCAAAAAGAAAGTCCTCGTTGACGAACAAGCGACGGCGGCCGCCGTGCGCAAGGCGTTTGATTGGATTGCAGAACAGCCGGTCAAGGCCAACGATTCAGTGATCGTCTTTATCGCCGGGCACGGCGCCAATTGGAATCAGCAGTACTACTTTCTTCCGTACGACGCCGATTGGGCGAACCTCGCTTCAACGGCGATCTCTGCTCGCGCGATCGAAGCGACCGTCGGAAGAGCGGGCGCCAGAGCGGTGCTGCTCCTTGACACCTGTCATTCGGGGAAGGTCTTCAGCCGTCCGCTGGCCGGCGATCTCAATGGAGCGATCAACGAGCTCTCCGCGCCCGAGCACGGCATCGTGGTGCTGACCGCCTCCACCGGCGACCAAAGTTCACTCGAAAATCCCTTGTGGGGTAACGGTGCATTCACCAAGGCCGTCGTGGAAGGCCTGAGCGGCCGTGCGAGCACCCGTGCCGAGGTCACTGTCACGGCGTTGATGGCATACGTCAGTGAACGGGTCGTCGAGATCACCGGTGGCCGCCAATCGCCGGCGTTTGCAATCCCGAGCACGATCCCCAATTTCCCGATCGCGCTTCATGTGAATTGATGAAGATCATGTGCAACCATCCGCAAACCCTTTCTCTTCGACGTCGATTACTCGCTCGCCTTGCCGGGATTGCCTTGCTCATTGTCATGGGAGGCTCGTGGCGTGAGGCGCTCGGCCAGAGCGCCAACTGTACTCGCGCCGAGGCGATCGTCGAGGAGGCGCGAACGATCTATCAGTCCAATAAGCCTTCCTACAGGATGATTCTCGAAAAACTGAAAATCGCGCAGGATCTCTGTCCCACTTCCGGCAACAGCTGGAAGTATGCCTATTGCAGCGCCTTGTCCCTCGGCGATCAGGCGAGCGCCAGGCGCTACAAGCAGAGGGCCATCGACAACGACATTACGTCGCTTGATTGTGAAGCGGAGCGGGCGCCCGTTACGGAACAGCGCGCTCCGTTGTCACCGCATGTACGCGAGAAATACGCACTGATCGTCGGAATCGGCACCTTCCAGGACGAAACGATTCCGCATCTGCGATTCGCGGCGAAGGATTCCCGCGATTTCGCCGCGGCCCTCCAGGATCCGGTTCACGGTCATTTCCGGCCGGAGAACGTGACGCTTCTTACCGACAAGAGCGCAACCCGCGAGGCCATTCTGAACGCACTGCAGGTGCTCTTCACAAAGGCTCACGAGGAGGATCTGGTCGTCATTTACGTCAGTTCCCACGGATCGGCCCGGCAACAGGATCAGGGCCTCGGCGGCAGTGGGTACATCGTTACCTATGACTCCGCGCAGAAGAAGATCTGGAACAACGCAATCGAGTACCAGAACTTTGCCCAGAAGACTTCATTGATCAAGGCCAGGCGGAAGGTGACCTTCCTCGACACCTGCTACAGCGGACAGGCCTCGGCCGGGGCGAAGTCGCTCGAGATCGAAGAGAACGGAGTCGACGATCGCACGGCCAAAATGTTTCTTTCGAACGAAGGATCGTTTGTCATCACATCGAGCAACTCCACCGAGCAATCGTGGGAGAGCGAGGCAATGCACAACAGTTACTTCACTCATTATCTGATTGAGGGTATGAACCGGTCGAAGCAACCTCCAACGTTGAAGCAGGTGTTCGGCTACCTCTCGGCGAAGGTGGCCGAGGCGGTTTCGCACGAATACAACAAACCACAGCATCCCCAGATCCAGCCGGTGGATGGTCCCGATGACATCACCATCGGCGTCGTGCCGAGCGGGACGACAGGTGTACAGCCGGCCGCATCGCACCAAACGGCTGGGCATTGAATCAGGCCGGCCGCCGCCACGCATGGTTTACAGGAGGATCGATATGAACGAGCGCCATACGGAAGCCAGAATCTCCAGACCGCTGGTCTGGAGCGGAGTACTGGCCATGCTTTCTCTCGTCAGTATCCCGGTGCAGGCAGGCGAAGGTTTCGGAATGATGAAAAAGTCCGTCAATCTGATCCGGAGCCTTCCGCCGCAGGCGCGTCTCGTCGGTCCCCGAATACGGATTCATGTTTCGGCGCAGAAAAACGCGGAGAACGCGATTGCGAAACGGATGCAGGAAGAGCTCGAGAGCGAGGTCATCGGAAACGACACGACGCTGACCCTCGATTCGAAAAATCCGACGTCGAGCATTGACGTCACAGTACTTCGAAGCGATTACCACGTGACCACGGAGAACCGCCAGGAGACTCGTGGTCAGGAGAGGAAGGACTCGGAGAAGAAAACGTTCATTCCGAAGTTCGGACTGGGACAGGCCAGCGTCGCATACAAGGTCGTGAAGCAATCCTTCTCCGTGACCGTCAAGGCCCACGACGTGAGGGCAAACAAGACATTGCTGGCAGACACGATCACGAAAAATTACAAACAATCATTCGAAGACGGCAACGGTGCGCCGGATGAGAATTCGCTCGAAGATGCCACCTCGACCGAGGTCGTGGCCGACATCGTTCGCCGGCTCCTTCCGACCAAGGAATCGATCGCCATTCTGTTGCCGAGAGGACGACTCGATGATGCGGTTCCCTACGCCGAAGCCGGCATGTGGAACAAGTACCTGGACGCTCTCCTGAAATTGTCGCCTGCGCCGAACCCACTGGAGGAGGCGTATCACCAATATGCGATGGGCGTGGCGTACGAGGCCCTCGGATATTCGGCGGACGATCTCGACACGTCTCTGAAATACCTCGAGAAGTCGGCCATGCTCTATAACCTTGCCGCCGAAGCGAATCCGAAGGAAGTCAACTTCATCCTGAGCTCCAGACCTTCTTCACTGCTGAACAGGACGCAGACGACCGCCAGCCGTTTGATTCCGTTCATGCCTAAGTCGAAGAGCGACCAAAAGCCGCTGATTCTCCAGGCGCCGCTGGGCCGCGTCCAGGCGGCACTCGTCCAATACCAGAAATTGAAGGAAGCCACGGGCAGCCGCGGCAAGGCACCTTCCGACAAGACGGCCGAAGCAAGTACGGTGACCAACGATTCGATCGTCGACATGCTGCGGGCCGGGCTGTCCGAGGAAATCATCACCACTACGATCGACTCGGCCCCTCACCGCAGTCTTGACGTAACACCAAGAGGCCTGATCCAGCTCTCGGAAGCCAAAGCGAGCACCACCCTCCTGCAGCACATTCAGGCCCTCGCCTCAAAAGGCGGATCGTCAAAAGGAAAAGGGCATTAGATGAAGAGGAACTACATTTCGATGTTGATCACGATCAGTGCGGCCTTGCTATTCGGCTCCTGCACGCTGACTCCGCTTGGCATAAACGCCCGTTTTCAGAAGGTTCCTTCGGCTCCGCCGCACGACGATCCCCGGTTGCTGCTCGATCCGACCGAGGAAAACAGTTTCGGCCTCACGTATTGGATCGAAGTGAACGACGCTTCCGGTGCGCCGGCTGAGAAGGCCAGCGATCAACGCGTATTCAAGTCCGGCGATCGAATCCGGCTGCATTTCAAGGCGACTGCGAACGGTACCGTTTCCATTATTCAGATCGCAGCCGACGGCACGTCGACCGTGCTGTTCCCAAATGCAGCACGGCATCTGAGCGACGACATCCTTCTTGCTGGGGTGGAGCGTCCGCTGCCCAGCGAGAAAAGCTGGTTCAAGTTCGACGAGAATGCAGGTACCGAAACGCTGCTGGTCCTGTTCGCCAGGAACCGCGCCGAGTTGGACCGCAGGTTTCCGACCCGCCCGGAGATGGACGCACGAACGACGGCGATTCTGATCGAGACGGCGAAGAGCGCTTCGGGCAGCAAGGGCCTGACTCTCGATCCGGACGAAGCGGAATCGACACTGTCCAACAGCACCGGCGCGCCGCTCATCATGGCGATCAACCTGAAGCACCAATGACCACCGGCCGGTGACGGCCCGGCCTGCGCTGATTTCCGCGTGCTAATCTTCGCCGCATGTGGCAATACACGCCTCGCGTTGCTGTCGTTCGCGGTCTCCGCACGCCGTTTGCGAAGTCGGGAACGCATTACGCCCACCTTTCCGCGCTCGACCTCGGCAAGCTCGTCGTCGCGGAGTTGGTGCAGCGCTCGGGCATCGACCCGAACACGATTCAGGAAGTGGTCTTCGGCAACGTCATCCCCTCGGTCAAAGCGCCGAACATTGCGCGTGAGATCGTCCTCGGCACCGGTCTTCCGCGCAAGATTCCGGCGTTCACCGTCGGCGAGGCGTGTGCGTCGTCGAACCAGGCCATCACCTCCGCCGCGGACATGATCTTCCGCGGCTATGCGGACATCGTCGTCGCCGGCGGCAGCGAGTCGCTGTCGGACATCCCCATCCTCTTCTCGAAGAATTTCGCCGAGGCGCTGGTGGGTGCGAGCAAACAAAAGAGTATGGGTGGAAAGCTCGGATCGTTCAGCAAAATCCGTCCGAAGGATCTCGCGCCGGACGCGCCGGCAATCGCCGAATCGACTACCGGACTGACCATGGGCGAGTCGGCGGAAAAGATGGCCAAGGAGAACGGCATCACGCGGGAAGCGCAGGACGCGTTCGCGTTGCAGAGCCATCATCGCGCCGCCGAGGCGACGGCGAGCGGACGGTTCAAGGAAGAAGTGATGACGGTTGTCGTGCCGCCCGGCTATGACCATGTCGTCGAAACCGACAATCTCATTCGCGGCGATTCGACCGCCGAGGCGATGGCCAAATTACGGCCGGTCTTCGATCGCAAATTCGGCACGATCACAGCCGGAAACGCCTCGCCGCTGACCGACGGCGCGGCCGCGGTGCTGCTGATGTCGGAAGACAAAGCGAAAGAGCTCGGCGTCAAGCCGATCGGCTTCATCAAAAGCTACGCGTACGCGGCCACCGATCCCTTCGACCAGTTGCTGCAAGGCCCCGTCTTCGCGCTCCCGGTCGCGCTCGAACGCGCCAAGATCTCGCTGAAAGACATCGGCGTGATCGAAATGCACGAAGCCTTCGCCGCGCAGGTGCTCTCGAACATCCAGTGGATCGGCTCAAAAAAAATCGCGAAGGAAAAACTCGGCCGCAGTGAGCCGGTCGGCGAAATCGATCCGACAGCGATCAATCGCACGGGCGGTTCGATCGCTCTCGGACATCCTTTCGGCGCCACCGGCTCCCGCATCGTCACCACCGTGTGCAACGAACTCCAGCTCACTGGACAGCAATACGGCCTGGTCACCGTCTGCGCAGCGGGCGGGATTGGGGTGGCGATGGTGCTCGAGCGGGAGTAGGTCTTGGCCAAATCCAAAGGCGGCAAGATCGAATCGAAGTTGCGCGAGTTCGCGCTGAAGTTCCCCGAGGCGTATGAAGAGTTTCCGTGGGGACATAGTGCGATGAAGGTGAAGAAGAAGGCATTCCTCTTCATGGGCACCGACGAGAACGGACGCTTCTCGATTTCCGTCAAGCTGCCGCAGTCGCGCGATATGGCTGCCGATCTGCCGTTCACGGAGCCGACCGGCTATGGGCTCGGCAGGGCCGGCTGGGTTACCGCATATCTGACTGATGAGAAGCCGCTCGATCTGATCAAAGCGTGGATCGAGGAGAGTTATCGGGCGATTGCGCCGAAGACGTTGGTGAAGAAACTCTCCTGAAAGTCCGCGAAGTTGAACCCCCAAAGACGCAAAGCGCACAAAGAGATTCCTCTGTGCCCTTTTGTGTCTTTGTGGTTCTAACGCTTTGAAGGCGCAGAGTAAGCTTCAACGACATGCCCGAAGTCATCCGCGCCGTCTGTCCCCACGATTGTCCCGACACCTGCCTGATGCTCGTCACCGTCGAGGATGGACGCGCGATCCGCATCGCGGGCGATCCGGAGCATCCGATGACGCAGGGGTTTCTCTGCACGAAAGTCTCGAAGTATCTGGAGCGGACGTATCACCCGGACCGGCTCGCGTATCCGCAGATTCGCGTTGGGAAAAAAGGGGCTGGGCGCTTTCGGCGCGCTACGTGGGAGGAAGCGACGTCGCTGATTGCGGAGCGGCTGAACGCGATCATCGACTCGCCCGATGGACCGCAGGCGATCCTGCCATATTCGTACGCCGGGACGATGGGGATGGTGCAGGGCGAAGGGATGGCGTCGCGATTTTTCCGGCGCATCGGCGCGTCATTTCTCGATCGCACCATCTGCTCGAGTGCGGGCGCCGAGGCGTTTGCGCTGACGTATGGGGCGCGGATGGGGACCGATCCTGAGGCGGTGCCGGACGCGAAGCTGATTTTGCTGTGGGGCACGAACACGCTGACGTCGAATCCGCATCTGTGGCCGTTCATCCGCCGCGCGAAAGCGAACGGAGCGCGCGTGATCTGCATCGATCCGATCCGGACGCGGACGGCTGCGGCGTCCGACGAGCACATTCCAATCCGGCCCGGCACTGACGCCGCGCTGGCCCTCGGCATGATGCACGTGCTGTTCAGGGATGGACTTGAAGATCGTCAATATCTTGACGAGATGACGCTCGGCTGGAAGAAGCTGCGCGACCGCGTGCTCGCCGACTACGCGCCGGAACGCGTCGCTGCCATCTGCCGCTTGCCCGTCGAGACGGTCGAACGACTCGGTACGTTGTACGGCGCAACGCGTCCGGCGTTCATTCGGTTGAACTACGGCCTGCAGCGTCACGCCGGTGGCGGCTCCGCGGTGCGCGCGATCGTGCTGCTGCCGGCGATCACCGGCGCATGGAACGACGCGGGCGGCGGCTGCCAGCTCTCTTCATCAGGCACCTTCGCGCTGAACACTGCCGCGATGGAGCGGACGGACCTCGGCAATCACTCCGCGCGCACGATCAATATGACGCGTTTCGGCGAGGCGCTGACGAAGATCGACGATCCGCCGGTGAAGGCGGTCATCGTCTACAACTCCAATCCCGGCTCGATCGCGCCTGATCGCGAAACCGTTCTGCGCGGACTGCGGCGCGACGATCTCTTTACCGTCGTCCTCGAACATTTTCAAACCGACACCGCCGATTACGCCGACGTTCTGCTGCCGGCAACGACGCAGCTCGAGCACGACGATCTGCACAAGGCATACGGCCATCTCTACGTGACCTACAACCGCCGCTCGATTGAGCCTGTCGGCGAGGCGTTGCCGAACAGCGAGATCTTCAGGCGCATCTCCATCGCGATGAATCTCGACGATCCCGAACTGCGCGAAAGTGATGAAGAGCTGATGCGCGCCGCGCTCACCGGCACCGGCGAGGTGATGAACGGCGTGACGTTTGAGGCGCTGCGCGAGCACGGCTCCGTGCGATTGAATGTGCCGTCGCCGCATCTGCCGTTTCGTCAGGGAACGAAGGTGCCGACGCCGAGCGGACGAATCGAAATCGAATCGCAGCAGATCGCGGACCTCGGACTCGATCCTCTACCAACGTACATCGCGCCGCGCGAGTCGGAAGAGCGCGCGCCCGAGCTGGCGCGGCGCTTTCCACTCGCTCTGCTGTCGCCGCCGGCGCACGAGTTTCTCAATTCGTCGTTTGTCAACGTCGCCTCGCTTCGCCGCTCCGCCGGCAAGCCGACGCTGGAGATTCATGCCGACGACGCAAACGCGCGGTCGATCGCCGACGGCGCCCGCGTGAAAATCTTCAACGACCGCGGCACCTTCCTCGCCGACGCCGTCGTCACCGATCGCGTCCGCCCGGGCGTCGTTTCGGCGCAGTCGGTGTGGTGGGGAAAGCTGACCGACGACGGCGCGAACGCGAATCAGACCACCTCGCAGGCGCTCACCGACATCGGCCGCGGAGCTACGTTTTATGACAACCTGGTCGAGGTCGCGCCCGCGTAAGCGACTGCCCTACAGGCATGACGCCCTGTCCTCCGCGGAGGAGAGGAACCACGTTCATCGTGTCGTTGCTGCCGGCTAAACTAATGAAAACACGCGCGGAATGCTCTTCCGTTGCGTGGCATGCGGCCCGCACTCCGCCGGGCAGTTCGAGAGGAAAACAATGCGCAAGTCCACACTCCTTCTTCTTTCCGCGCTCGCCATCGTCGCGCTTCCTTCGTACGGGCGCGACCGCAGCCACTCCTACATCACGTACGACGACGGCGGGACGACCATCCGGCAGTCGGAGGATGGACGCGACGTCGATGCGCGCGTCAACATGCCGGTGTTTCCTGGCGATGAAGTCACCACCGGCAAGCGTGGACGCGTCGAGATCCGGATGGCGGACGGCAACATCATCGCGCTCGATCGCTCGACGTCCGTCGAATTCAAATCGATCCTCGACTCGTACGATGGCGACTCCGAACAGACTGTCGTCGAGCTGAAGTACGGCCATGTCGTCATCCAGCGCGACGACGAGACGCGGCAGCTCCTCCGTCTCGACACCGGCAACGCGAGCTACGCCGCGACCGAGGTTGCAACCTACGCCGTCGAAACCGACACGAAGAACAACGATCGCGTGACGGTGTTCGATGGGACGATGGAAGTGCGTACTCCTGCGCGCACCATGCGCATCCGCGAAGGCGAAGAGGCGCGCATCGACGACGGCGGCATCTACGATCTCGTCAGCGCCCACAACTCCGCCGACGAATTCGAGCGCTGGTTCATCCAGCGCGCATCGCGCTACACCACGGCCACCGGCCGCTATCTCGATCGCTCGCTTGCGTACTCCGAGGCCGAGTTGGGGACGGAAGGGTCGTGGTTCTTTGCGGCGAATTACGGCGGATGGTGCTGGCGTCCGCACGTCGCCGCCGGCTGGCGTCCGTACTACAACGGCTACTGGCGGCACAGCCCGGGCGGCGTGCTGGTCTGGGTTTCGTACGATCCGTGGGGCTGGGTGCCGTATCACTACGGGCGCTGGGCATATGAAGCCGCGTACGGGTGGGTGTGGCTGCCCGGCGCCGCGTATGCGCCCGCGTGGGTTTACTGGATGTACGGCCCGAGCTACGTCGGCTGGGCGCCGATGGGTTGGTACGACTGCTATCGCCCGTACTACGACTGGGCGTACCGGCCGTACGCACGCGCCGGATTCGAATTCGGCGGCGGATGGAGCGGCCGCGTTCATCCCGGCGAAGTCGATCTCCGTCCCTGGACCTTCGTCACTCCGAATCAGCTCATGAATCGTCACGTCGATCAGGCTTCGCTGACGGCGGACTTGATCCGCGAGCGGCTGCGGCGCGATGGCAATACAGGCCTCGTCAGCAGTTCGCCCGCGCGTTTCACCCGAAATGAAATCAGAGATCCGAACGCGGCGGTGGGCAACCTCTTCCGCCGCGGTATCGGTAGTGGTACCGGCAAAGAGGGTTCCGGGTCCGCGGCGGATATGACTCCATTTTTCCGCCGCGACCCGGAGCTTTCCAATGCGATCCGCGAGCGCGTCGTGCGCGCACGGCCGGCCGAGGGAGTGGGCGCCGGTG
>JBAVBF010000718.1:0-1549 GCA_049586115.1 Thermoanaerobaculia bacterium
CTGGGCGCGGTACCGGTGGCCGTCGCGGTGTTGGTGATGGTCAGTGGCGGGTCCGCGACGTCGGCGTCGGTCAGGGAATAGGTGGCGGTGCAGGTCATCGTGGCGTCCGGGGCGAGTGTCGTGCCGGGGCAGGAGACGGCCGAGATCTGGCCGTGCCCGGTGAAGGCGGTGTCGGCCACGGTGATGTCGGTCAGCGGCACGTTACCGGTGTTGGTGACGGTGAAGTGGTAGGTGATGAGCTGCCCGGCCTCGAAGTCGTCGGGGCCATGCGGTGTCGCGGTCTTGGTCAGCGTGAGCGCCGGAGAGGGCTTCTGGGTGGGGGTACGGGTGGTCGCCTGGTTGGAGTCGATGGGTGCGGTGCCACCGGGCGGGGTGCCGTGGGCGGTCGCGGTGTTGAGTACGGCGCCGTTGTCCACGTCGGCTTCCGTGATGGTGTACGGCTGGTCGCCCTGGCAGGTTTGCGACTCGCCTGCGGCGAGGGTGTCCTGGGGACAGGTGACCGGCCCGACGATGCTGTCGGTGACGCCGATGTCGTGCAGGGTCAGGGTTCCGGTATTGGTGACGGTGAAGGTGTAGCTGATGGTGTCACCGGCGTCGACCAGGCCGTCCCCGTTGACGTCGACGGGTGTACCGGCCTTCTTGGAGAGGTGGAGTCCGTTTGATTTGGCGGTGTTGGTGATGGTGCACCGGACGAAGTCGCCGATGCCGACGAGGACCGTCGCGGTGGGCCCGGCGTCGCCGGTGGGCAGCGCCGGATCGCTGGCGCCGTTGCGGGTGCAGGTCCAGGTACCGTCGTAGTTGGACAGCCGTCCGGCGGTGGCGGTTTCGGTGAACGTGTACGTCTCGCCCGCGCCGCTGGTCAAGACGGTGATCTGGCCGGTGGACGCGGTGTCGCCGCCGCCGGTGTCGCCGGTACCGAGGACGGAGCCGTCGGCCGAGGACGCGGTCACCCTGAACTCGTCGCCGGGAAGCCGGTTGACGACGGTCTTGGTCAGCGCGATCGTGGCGACGAGGACACCGAATGCGATGGCCTGCTGGCCCGCTCCGACCATCTGTTGGCTGAACACGGTGGGCGTCCGCGCCGCCAGGATAGGGGTACCGGTCCTGGGGCCGAAGCCCGATCCGATGCAGGTGACAGTGGTCGTACCGATACCGGTGTAGGCACCCCCGCAGGAGTTGCCGATGCCGTTGCCACTCGGCGTGGCCGTGAGGGAGGTCAGTGGCGAGGAGGCGGTCCAGGTGATCGACTCGGTCTGGTCGGTCGATTCGGCGTCGGCGCTGACCAGGGCGTAGCCGCCGGTCGCCGCGCCGGTGCTGTCGGTCATCGAGATCTCGGTGAGGCTCGCCGTCGTCGTGGTGCCGAGGGTGGATTGGTAGAGCGCGGGTTCACCGGACACTCCGCTGTAGTGCCCGGTGCTGCCGAGGTACGCCGCCGAGTACGTCGGCAACGCGGACGGGGTGACCGGACCACCGGACACCTTCAACGTGCTGGTGAGGGTGTAGCCGCCGGGCAGGGCGAACGTGAGCGCCTGCCCCGCGGCCGAGGTCG
>JBAVBF010000719.1:0-2084 GCA_049586115.1 Thermoanaerobaculia bacterium
TTTCTCCGCGTCTCCGCGCCTCCGCGTGAAACCGTCCTCCTGATCCCACTCGCCCTACTCGCCCTCTACCCCCCAATCGCGTTCGACGAAACCCTCTACCACCTCCCCTTCGTCCGCGCGATCGCAAGCAGCGGCGCGATCAACTTCAACTCCAACCTCAGATTTCCGATCTTCCCGCAACTCCACGAAGCACTCTGCACTCCAGTCTTTCTCCTCCTCGGCGACACTGCCACACACTTCGTTGCAGTGGCCGAGGTGCTGCTCCTCGCTGGAATCGTGATCGCGTGGCCTCGGCAGCGGACCACCGGCATCCTCGCCGCGGCGCTCGTCCTCGGCAATCCGATCGTGATGCAGATCGGCACGGTCACGTACGTCGATGCGGCGCTGATGTTGTTCGTCGCGGCGGGTGCTTACTGCCTCGATCGGCATCCCGCCGCGGCCGGATTCCTTCTCGGCACCGCCTGCAGCGTGAAGTACCTCGGCTGCTACTTCGCCGCGGCGGGATTCGTCTACCTGCTGCTGTTCAGCAGCAATCGCCGGCGAGACCTCGCAGGGTTCGCAGCATTGTTCGCGATCGCGGTGCTGCCGATGTACGGCCGCATCGTGGCGTTGACCGGCAATCCGTTCTTCCCGTTTCTGTCGAAGATGTTCGGCGCCACCGCGTGGACGATGACGTTGCCCGCTTCGCCTGATGCTCTATCGAGCGCGCTCCGGCTGTTCTGGAACGTGACGTTCGCGCGCGATCGCGTCGGAGTCCAGCCGCCGTACTCACCGTTGTTCGCGATTGCGATGCTGATCACGTTCATCGCGGCGATGCGAAACCGCCGAACAGCATTTCTGTCGATTGTCTGCATCGGCTACATCGCCATCTTCACCTTCCTGCCGCAGGATTCGCGTTACCTGCTGCCGCTGCTTCCGCTGGTCAGCGTCGCCGCGGCTTTGACGATCGCGCCGCTGCTGTCGAAGAAAATGATCGCCGCCGTGTCGATCCTCGCCATCGCACCGGGCTTCGCGTATGCCGGCTATCGACTGTGGCGGCAAGGTCCGCCGCCGCTCAATGCCACGGAGCGCCGGCAGTATCTGGAGGCGCACATCCCCGAGTTCCGAGCGCTGGAGCGCCGCGTTGCGGGCCGCATCTACGTTTGCGGCGGGGAGCAGTTGACGTACTACGGCGACGGTGACTTCCTCGGCGATGTGATCGGGCCGTATGCGAATCAGAAGATCTTCGACAACGCGAAGCATGCGGACGATTTGTCGCGCGCGCTGAAACAGTTGAGCGTCCGCTATCTGCTCGTTTCGAAACGGCAATGCCGGCCCGAATGGCAGCGGCTTCCGGCCGCGCCGTCGTTCGAGCGCGTATACGCGGACGACGGCGCGGAGCTTTGGCGGCTTCATCCGCCGTAATATCGCGGCAGTGCCGCTGCCCGACTCCATTCGCCGGATCGTCGCCCGCCGCCCGCTCGATTGGACTCGCGGCGCCGGGCGTCCGCGCGCGATTCCGCCATCCGAGGTGGACGTCATCATTCCCGTGTACGGCGCTGCAAAGGAGTTGCGCGCCTGCCTCGAAAGCGTCGAGCGCGAGACGCGGCATCGCATCACGCTCGTCGTCGACGGACCGCAGGATGCGGATGTGGAGTCGGTGATCGCGGACTTCGCTTTTCGCGTTCTCCGCAACGAGCGCCGCCTCGGCTTCGTCGGTTCGGTGAATCGCGGCATGCGCGAAACGTCCTCGGACGTCGTGCTGCTCAACAGCGACACGATCGTCACGCCGCGCTGGATCGAGAAGCTGATCGATGCCGCGTATTCGTCGGGCGACGTCGGAACCGTCACGCCGCTTTCGAATCACGCGACGCTGTGTTCCGTGCCGCGCGCGTTCGAAGAGAATCTGCTGCCGGCGGGGTTCGACGCGGCGTCATTCGCGACCGTCGTCGAAAACGTTTCGCAGCGCAGCTATCCGCGCATTCCGACCGGCGTCGGTGTTTGTCTCTACATCCGCCGCGCGCTGCTCGATGACATCGGCGTTTTCGACGAAACGGAGTTCGGACTCGGCTACGGCGAGGAAAACGATTTCTGCATGCGTGCAC
>JBAVBF010000720.1:0-4218 GCA_049586115.1 Thermoanaerobaculia bacterium
ATGTCGACGGATCCAAGAAACAGGTACGCGATGGCGAGCCGCGACGCCGCGGCGGCGATGAAGATGGTTCCGTACGACAGCAGCGCCGCACGTTTTTCGGAGGTCATAAAACGCCGGCGTACGCTACCGGGGAATGAAGACGCGGTAGATCAGCGCGGTGCCGAAGCCCCAGGCGGCGTTGACGATCGGTCCGATCATCATCGCGCGCGGCTTCCATCCGCTCGCGATCGGCTGATGCTTGATCGGCGAGACGATGAACCACGCCACCAGCGTCGGAAAGATCGCGCCGAAAAGAATTGCGGCAACCCAGAACGACGCGCCGCGGCGGCCTTCGATCATCGGCATCATGATCACGCCCCAGATCCCGCCCCAGAACGCCAGCGAGATCACCGCGGGGATTCCGAACGGCGGCACGGCCTGCATCGGCCACGCGGGCTTCGGCGCGATGCTGAACGCGTGCAGCAGCGCGAGCACGCACTGATGAAAAACGGCCGTGGAGACGAAGCCGGCGGCGAATGCGATCACGACGCGTTTGATCATCACAGCACCCTTCGAAAGTAGTCGATCGTCTTCTGCAGCCCTTCTTCGAGCGGCACGACCGGTTCCCATTTCAGGAGCGCGCGCGCCTTGGTGATGTCGGGTCTGCGAATCTTCGGGTCATCCTCGGGGAGCGGACGGAACTCGATCGGCGCGTTGCTGCCGGTCAGTCGCTTGATCTCCTCCGCGAACTGCAGCACGGTCATCTCGTTCGGATTGCCGATGTTCGTCGGATTCGCGTCGTCCGACATCAACAGCCGGTAGATGCCTTCGATGAGATCGGTAACGAAGCAGAACGAGCGTGTCTGCGAGCCGTCGCCGAACACCGTCATCGGCTCGTTGCGTAGCGCCTGCGAGATGAACGCCGGCACGACGCGGCCATCTTTGATGCGCATGCGCGGACCGTACGTGTTGAAGATGCGCACGATGCGCGTCTCGACGCCGTGGAAGCGGTGATACGCCATCGTCATGGCCTCGGCGAAGCGCTTCGCTTCGTCGTACACGCCGCGCGGACCGACCGGGTTCACGTTGCCCCAGTAGTCCTCTTTCTGCGGATGCACGAGCGGATCGCCGTAAACCTCGGACGTCGACGCGATGAGATAGCGCGCGCCTTTGTCCTTGGCGACGCCGAGCGTTTTGTGCGTGCCGAGCGAGCCGACTTTCAGCGTCTGGATCGGCTTTTCGAGATAGTCGATCGGACTGGCCGGCGATGCGAAGTGCAGGACGTAATCGAGATCACCGTCGATGTGGATGTAGTTCGTGACGTCGTATTTGACGAACGAAAATCCCTCGCGACCGATGAGGTGCTGGATGTTGGCGGGATTGCCGGTGATGAAGTTGTCGATGCAGATGACTTCGTGGCCGCGTTCGAGGAACAACTCGCAAAGGTGCGAGCCGAGGAAGCCGGCGCCGCCGGTGATCAGCGCACGTCCCATCAGGCGGTGCCCGCTTTGCGCACGTCTTCGGCGCGGCCGACCGAGGTGTAGTGGAAACCGAGCGCCTTCATGCGCTGTGGATCGTAAACGTTTCGCAGGTCGATCAGGTTCGGCACATTCATCGCTTTCTTGATGCGTTCGAAGTTCAACGCGCGGAACGCGTTCCACTCCGTTGCCAGCACGATCGCATCGGCTCCCTCGGCGGTGCCATACGCGTCTTCGCAATAGTCGATGTTCTCGAAAATCACGCGGCTGTTTTCCATCGACTGCGGGTCGTACGCTTGAATACGTGCGCCGAGGGCCTGCAATCCTTTGATGACGGGGATGGCCGGCGAGTCGCGCATGTCGTCGGTATCGGGCTTGAACGCGAGACCGAGGATGCCGATCGTCTTGCCTTCGACCTCGCCCGACAACGCCTCGACGATCTTCGTGACCATGCGTTGCTTGATGTCGTCGTTCACGCGCAGTACCGCTTCCATGATCTGAAACGGATAGCCGTGCGCGCGAGCGATCGTGGCCATGGCCGAGCTGTCTTTCGGAAAACAGGAACCGCCGAAGCCGGGGCCGGCCTGGAGGAACTTCGGCCCGATGCGAGTATCCAGCCCCATGCCGAGTGCAACATCCTGCACATTGCCGCCGACGCGCTCGCAGATCTGCGCGACCTCGTTGATGAACGAGATCTTCGTCGCGAGGAAGCCATTCGCGGCGTATTTGATCAACTCGGCCGACTCGACATTCGTGACGACGAAGGGGATTTCCAGCGAGTGCAGCGGGGCGTAAATCTCCTTCATCAGCTCGACAGATTCCTCGTCCGAGGCGCCGATCACGACGCGGTCGGGCTTGAGAAAGTCTTCGATCGCGGAGCCTTCGCGCAGGAACTCGGGATTCGAAACGACGGAGCCTTTTTGCCCATGACCGGCTTCGTCCAGGATCTTTTCGATCATCCGGCCGGTACCGATGGGAACGGTCGATTTGGTGATGACGAGCTTCGGCCCGTTCATATGTTGCGCGATGGTGCGCGCGACGCTTTCGACGTAGCTGAGATTCGCCGATCCATCGGGCTTGGGAGGCGTGCCGACGGCGATGAAGATGGCGCGGCTGCGGCCGATGGCGTCGCCGAGGTCGGTGGTGAACCGGAGCCGTCCTTCGCTGGCGTTGCGGCTGACGATCTTGTCGAGGCCCGGCTCGTAGATCGGGATCTGCCCATTGTTCAGGGCGTCGATTTTTTTCGGATCGATGTCACAACAGACGACGTCGTTGCCGAAGTCGGCCAGTCCGGCCCCGGTAACGAGCCCGACATAGCCCGTTCCGATGACTGCGATATCCACCTGGGAGTCCTCCGGGGCAAGTAGTGCGCGAACACGCGGCGCGAGATCGTATCACCCTGTCATCGTGAGCCGCCGAAGGCGGATGTCGAACGACCCAGCCTGAAACCGCCGCCCAAACCGGGTTAGCAGGTTGGGGGTTCTTCGACCGTCCTGCGCCGCGTCGCGGCTCCGGCGGCTCAGAATGACAGGGGCTAAAACGGGGGTGATGTTGAGGTGGTCGTGGTGGTCGTTGGATTCGTCACCGGCGGGACATCCGGAACTGCTGGCGCCTCGGACTTCGTCACCGGCTTGACCGGCGGAGGCGGCGCAGCCGGTTTGGGCTTCGATGACTCCGTGTCGTAACGCTTTTGGATCCCGCTCTGCTGGCGGTTGCGGATCAGCCAGCGCAGGAGCTTCGATTCGTTGATGCCGATGAGAATGTCGTTGACGGATTCGTAGACCGAGGGATCGTTGACCAGCTTGCCGGCCGTCCCCTCGCCGCGATTCAATTTCGCGACGGTGTCGTTGAGCTGATGCAGCAGTCCGGTGAATTCGTTGAGCGCCTGGTCGCCGTAGGTTTTGTCGTTCATCAGGCGAGGAACGAGACCCTGTCCACTCTGATACGACGCGCTGATCGCGGCGAGATTCGAGGACGTCGTCTTCAGATTGTCGACGAGCTCGTAGACTTTCTTCTTCCCCTCGGGATCGGTCAGCAGCGCCGGGATCATCCCTTGTCCGCTCTTCAAACTGCCCTGCACGTCGGCGACGAGCGTCTGCAGCGAGCGGGCGCTTTCCTGGATCGAGCCGGTGAGCGAGGTGGCGTACGCGTCGTCGTACACGAGACGTCCGACCAGACCCTTGCCGCTCTCGACGTGGCCGAGGATCGCATTCGTTTTGTTCAGTGTGGTGAGGAACGTGTCGGTGATGCGCTGCTTCGTTTCCGGAGTCGAGGTCAGTTCGCCGATGAGACCTTCGCCGCGGTCGACGCGGCCGAGGATGTTCTTGAGCGAATACGAAATCTGCACGAAGTTGTCGACGAGATCCTCGCCCGAGGAGATGAGCTGGTCGACGTTGGTCTGGCGCGCGGCCGGAATCATTGCGCCCGGCTCGAGCGAGTCGAACTTCGGGCTGCCGGGGGAGATGTCGATGTAACTGTCGCCCGCGAGCAGGCCGAGTTTCTTCATGCGCGCGCGCGAGTCAGTGCGGATGCGGTCGGCGTATTTGCGGTCGACCATCAGCACGATGTCGACGTCGCGCATTTTCGGGTCGAATGGCAGGGTGATGTCTTTGATGACGCCGACCGTCACGCCGGAGATCTTGACGGGATTCCCCTCCGCCAGTCCGGTGACGTTGTCGAGGCGAACTTTGTATTCGTTCTTGCGCGAAAAGATCTTCTGCTCGGAGCCGATGAAGAAGACGAAGATCATCAGCACGAGCAG
>JBAVBF010000721.1:0-7449 GCA_049586115.1 Thermoanaerobaculia bacterium
CGGCCAGTTTGTGCGACGCGGTGGTCAGCGCCTCGGTGGCCTTCTTGATGTTCTCCGCGCCGCCCTGCTCCATCGCTTTGCGTGCATCGGAGATCGCAGTCTCGAGGTTGCTGACGTCCGAGCCCGAGATCTTGTCGCGGTTCTCGTTCAGCATCTTCTCGACCTGATACACGAGCGAGTCGAGCTGGTTCTTCGCCTCGATCTCCTCACGCCGCGCCTTGTCCTCGGCCGCGTGCGACTCCGCGTCGCGCACCAGCTTCTCAACCTCGTCCTTCGACAGACCGGAAGTGCTGGTGATGGTGATCTTCTGCTCCTTGCCGGTGCCGAGATCCTTCGCCGATACGTTCATGATGCCGTTCGCGTCGATGTCGAAGGTGACTTCGATCTGCGGCATGCCGCGCGGTGCGGGCGGAAGTCCGATCAGGTGAAAGACCCCGAGGAGCTTGTTGTCGCGCGCGAAATCGCGCTCGCCCTGCAGGACCTTGATCTCGACCGAGGTCTGATTGTCCGCGGCCGTCGAAAACGTCTCCGACTTCCGCGTAGGAATCGTCGTGTTGCGCTCGATCAGCTTCGTCATCACGCCGCCCAGCGTCTCGATGCCGAGCGAGAGGGGAGTGACGTCGAGGAGCAGAACGTCTTTGACTTCGCCGCCGAGAACGCCGCCCTGAACGGCCGCGCCGACTGCCACGACTTCGTCCGGGTTCACGCCCTTGTGCGGCTCTTTGCCGAAGAAATCCTGGACCATCTTCTGGACCATCGGAATGCGCGTCGAACCACCGACGAGGACGACTTCATCGATCGTTTTCGGATCGACGCCGGCGTCGGCCAGTGCCTGCTTCAGCGGTCCCATCGTCTTCTGCACGATGTCGCCGATGAGCTGCTCGAACTTGGCACGCGTGAGCGACATGTTGAGATGCTTCGGTCCCGACTGATCGGCGGTGATGAACGGCAGGTTGATGTCGGTCGATGCCGTCGACGACAGCTCGATCTTGGCCTTCTCGGCCGCTTCCCGCAGGCGCTGCAGAGCCATCTTGTCTTTCGACAGATCGATGCCTTGGTCCTTGCGGTATTCGTCGATGATCCAGTCGATGAGGCGCTGGTCGATGTTGTCGCCGCCAAGGTGCGTGTCGCCGTTGGTCGATTTCACTTCCACGACGCCGTCGCCCACTTCGAGGACGGAGATGTCGAACGTACCGCCGCCGAAGTCATAGACGGCGATGGTTTCGTTCGCCTTCTTGTCAAGACCGTACGCGAGTGCGGCCGCGGTCGGCTCGTTGACGAGGCGCTCGACCTTGAGGCCGGCGATCTCGCCCGCGTCCTTCGTAGCCTGGCGCTGCGAGTCGTTGAAGTACGCCGGCACGGTGATGACCGCGCGGTCGACTTTTTCGCCGAGGTAGTCTTCGGCGGCCTGCTTCAGCTTCTGCAGGATCATCGCGGAAAGCTCGGGGGGGGAGTAGAGCTTGCCGTCCACTTCCACGCGCACGTCGCCGTTGGAAGCGCGGCTCACCTTGTAGGGAACCATCTTCATCTCTTCGTTGACTTCCTCGAACTTGCGGCCCATGAAGCGCTTGATCGAGAAAATCGTGTTCTCAGGATTGGTGACGGCCTGGCGTTTGGCGACCTGGCCAACGAGCCGCTCCCCGTTGCGGGCGAAACCGACGACCGAGGGGGTGATGCGGCTTCCTTCGGCGTTGACGATCACTTTGGGCTCATTGCCTTCCATGACCGCCACGACGGAGTTGGTCGTGCCGAGGTCGATGCCGATAATTTTAGACATAAGTTTTTCTCCTACTGACGGTTACCGCGACTTTAGTGCGATGTCATCAGATTATGTTTCGATCCAAACCTGAGTGTAGCGGTGTGATATTCCGTGGTGCAACGTGCTCCACACCTCGCAACACGCAATGAGCGTTCCTCACTCAGCGTTATCATCGCGCGTCAACGGAGGATTCTGAATGCTTCCCAATTCTTCTCAGCAGCAACCAGCATGGATTTCGGCGAGCACAGCCGAAATGGAGAGCCGCACTCGAGCCTTCGTGCGCTCGGTCTACGGTTGGATGTTCGGCGGTCTTTTGACGACGGCCTTCGCCGCACTTTGGGTCGTGATGTCGCCGGCGATGCAGCAGATCGTGCTCGGAACGCCGCTCGTCCGCTTCGGATTGATCATCGCGGAGCTCGGCATCGTCTTCTGGCTGTCCTTCCGCATCCGCACGATGGCGCCCAGCACTGCCGCGGCGGCGTTCCTCGTCTACTCACTGCTCAACGGGTTCACGTTGAGCGTGATCTTCTGGGCCTACACCGGCGGAACGATCACGATGGCCTTCGTCACGGCGGCCGGGATGTTTGGCGCGATGTCGATCTACGGCACGGTAACGAAGCGCGACCTGACGTCGATCGGCTCATTCTTCTTCATGGGGATGATCGGCATTCTCATCTGCATGGTCGTGAACATGTTCCTGAAGTCGAGTGGCCTCGATTTCGCCATCTCGCTCCTCGGCGTCGTGATCTTCCTCGGCCTGACTGCCTGGGACACGCAGAAGCTGAAGGTGATGGCGACAGCGACGGGACCGCAGCAGGAGAGCTTCGCCGTCATCGGCGCGCTAATGCTCTACCTCGATTTCATCAACCTCTTCCTGTTCCTGCTGCGCCTGTTCGGCGGACGGCGGCGGTAATCAGATCGCGTCCGCGATCCGTCGCGCGATCAACGAGTAGCCCTCGTCGTTCGGATGGAACCGGTCGAACGACAGCCGGTCGCGGTACGCGAAGATGTCTGACGTCTGCACGATGACGACGTTCGGATCGCTGCCGAAGCGCTCGATGAGCAGCGCGTTCCAACGGCTGACGAACGGCGTCAGGATCTTTCCAAAGGGCGTCGAGATCGCCGGGTTGTAGAGCCCGATCACGAAAATCCGCGCCGAGGGATTCGCGCCGCGGATGATCTTCACCGCTTCCTCCACATGATTGAGCACATCCTTCATGACGCCCTCGGGGTCACGCGGCGGCCCGTTGCGCCAGTTGTTGTCGCCCCACAGATCGTTACCGCCGATGGAAACGATGACGACGTTCGATTGCGCGATGAGCGTCTGCACGTTGTGGCTGGCGAGCTGCTGGATGAGATCGCGCGTCCGCGCGCCGTTGACGGCGATGTTGACGATGTTCTTCGTGTTCACGTTCCGCTTCCGCAGTTCGTCGACGAGCCGGCCGCCGATGCCGAGGCCCGTTTCATCGCCCGTGCCGCGTCCGAGAGAGTCGCCGAGGATGATCGGGACGATTTGCTGGCGAGGCGCGGAGGTGGCCACGCGCGTTGGCGGAGCGATCGAAACGGACGATCCGATGTCGCCGCGCAGGAATGAGTAGAATCCGGCCCCGAACAGAATCGCGGCCACGATGGCGGCGGTGAGCGGCAGGTACCAAATCAGGAAACGGCGCATGTTCAAAGGAACGATAACAGGTGTTTTCTCAGCGCTCGCAGGGATGCCGTTTACAGGGGAGCCAGTGTGGCACAGACACTCTTGTCTATGCTGGTGAGGCTCGGGACGGCTGAGTAGTTTCAATCCGCAGCTCTGATTTTCAGTGTCAGCCATTGCAGCTTGCCAAAGCACAGACAAGAGTGTCTGTGCCACATTGATCCCTAACGATGACCTCAACTCTCACCGCAACGAACCTCACGAAAATCATCGGCGACAAAACCATCGTCGATAACGTTTCGTTCGAGATCCAGCGCGGCGAGATCTTCGGCTTCCTCGGCCCGAACGGAGCAGGCAAGACCACCACGATCCGCATGCTGGTCGGCCTGATAAAGCCGACGTCGGGCCACGTCGCGATCTGCGGCTTCGATCAGCGGCATCAGTTCGAGCAGGCCATGCGCTGCGTCGGCTGCATCGTCGAGAATCCCGATCTCTATCGCTTCATGACCGGCCGCGAGAACCTCGAGCACTTCGCGCGCATGCTCCGCGTGAGCCGTACTGAGATCCAGCGCGTGGCGGATCTCGTGTCGCTCGGCCATCGCCTCGATCAGCGCGTCGGCACCTACTCCCTCGGCATGCGCCAGCGGCTCGGCATCGCGCAGGCGCTTCTCGGCGATCCGAAGCTGCTCATCCTCGACGAACCGGCCAACGGACTCGATCCCGCCGGCATCCGCGAAATCCGCGAACTGCTCTGCCGCCTGGCGAGCGAACGCGCGATGAGCATCTTCATCTCATCGCATCTCCTCGCCGAGATCGAGTTGACCTGCGACCGCGTGGCCATCATTCACAAGGGACGGATCCTCCGCGAAGGGACCGTTCGCGATCTCATCTCCAGCCGCCGCGAGATGGAGTTGCGCGTCGACGACGTGACGCGAGCGGCCGCCATCGCCACCGAACGTAATCTCCCGTACCGCACTGACACCGACCGCATCTGGATCGCCATCGAAGAACCCGACACCCCGCCGGTTATCACCGCGCTCGTCGACGCCGGCATCAACGTCTTCCACGCCCAGCGCCGCACGCAATCGCTCGAGGAGATGTTCCTCGAAGCTACGGGCGGCGAGACAGTAGATTGAGCGTCAGTGCGCCGCATGGTGGCGCGGTGGGAGCGGCTGACCGTCGTCGTTGATGACCGTGCAGATGCCGCCGCTTCCAGGGATGGCGTTAGAAGCGCCGATCACGATCAAGCGGAAGTTCTCGTTCGGTTCGGGCGTCGTGTCGCCCGCAATCTTCACGGTTACCGGCAGCTCCGTTTCGACGCAAGCACCGCCGGCGAGACGGAGTCGATGCCCGGATTGGCGGCGCTGGCGCGCTGCGCTGTGAACAGCAGAATAACGTCTTCGAGGAAGAGCAACCGGCGCATTGGGGGATCGGCCACTGAACGTACAATTCGCGCGTGCTGATTCCGCTCGTCCAGAACGAAACACTCAAAATCCTGCGCCGCAAACGCTTCGCGGTTGTGACCGCCATTCTCTTCGCGATCATCGCGCTCGTTACGTATTCGCAGTACCGGCGGCTGCGCGAGAATCGCAATCGCAACTGGCGGGCGGAGACGCAGCAGCAGGTGGCTTCGTATCAGAACACGCTGCGGCGCGGACGGATTGGGGAGACGTGGGCGCGTTCGTTGCGCGCGGAGATCAACCGCCTGCAGTTCTATCTCGATCACGACATCGAGCCGAACAAGCCGACCGCCCCGATTTTCGTGCGCACGTTTGCGAACGTCGCCGGCTTTCTGTTGCTCCCGCTGCTCGTCGGCATCCTCGGCAGCGACATCGTGTCGGCTGAAAATGCGGAAGGGACGGACAAGCTGCTCCTCACGCGTCCGGTCCGACGATGGAAAGTCCTGACCGCGAAGCTGGTCACGTTGTGGGGGTTCGCCACGCTGACGCTGGCCACCGGCGCCGTGCTCGCGTACACCGTCTCCGCACCTTTCCTGCCGCGCGGCGGCTGGACGGCGCCGACGTTTACCGGCTTCTCGATCGCCAAAGGAGCGCTGCAGATCGACGCCGTGCGCCAGCTGCCGCTGTGGAAAGACACGTTGATCGCGTACGGACTGGAGTGGTTCGCGCTGCTGACCGTGGCCTGCATCGCGCTGCTGCTGTCGGTGCTTTTCAAATCGAGCGCGGCGGCGATCGGGACGATGCTGGCGTCGCTGATCGGCGGCACCATCCTGACGCGCATCAGTCCCGACTGGACCGCCGGCAAATACCTCTTCGTCAGCGCGCTGCCGCTGGCCGATTACTACACCGGCGAGCCTCCGCCCTACGACGGCATGTCCATGCTCTTCTGCATCGCCCTCCTCGGCACCTGGGCGATCGCCGCGACGGCGCTTTCCTACACGATCTTCACGCGCCGGGACGTGTTCGGATGAAGCGGCTGCTTCTGATTGCCGCCATCGTTCTCATCGCCTGCGATCACGAGACGCCGAATACCGGGACCATCGACACGCGCATGCCGATCGAGGTGCAGTACGTCCGCGACGGTACGCTGAAAATCCATACGAAAGCGGCGGACAACGCGCCGGTCGTGACCACGTATCAGCATGGCGAATCGGTCTCCGTCCTGTCGCGTCGCGGTGAGTGGGCCGAGGTAAGGATCGCGGCGGGAAGCGGCTGGGTGCACGCCAACGAGCTGGCCGGTGCGGCCGAAGCCACGAAGGAAGCGGATAACACCAAGCCGCATTTCACGCGCGATCCGGAGCCGGTGACGCAGCCCGGCGCGCACGGCGACATCGTCCTCGAGGCGGACGTCAACACCGACGGCATCGTCACGAACGTCCGCACGCTGCGCAACACGACCGGCTTGATCGCGTTGGAGATCCGTAACGCGGCATCGCTGCGGGCCGCGGTCTTCACGCCGGTGGTGCGGCACGGGCGGCGGGAACCGTTTGTGTATGAGCACCGGGTGCACTACTAGGTTTCGGCGCGTTCTTATCTGTCATCCTTCACCGTCCTCCGCCTCTCCGCCTTGGCTACGCGGCTTCGGCGGTTCAGGATGACAGCGACCAGCAAACATGGCCACAAAGCGATCAACCCCCGAAAGCCTCCTGCGCAGAGTCTTCCCGCCCATGCTGGCCACGCTGACGGACACGCCGCCGTCCGCGGATCACTGGGCGTTCGAACTGAAATACGACGGCTTCCGCGGCGTCTGCGCGATCGTCGATGGCGACATCGCCATGTGGAGCCGGAACGAGCTTGATCTCGCGCCGCGCTTTCCTGCCGTCGCCGCGGCGTTGTCGAAGTTGAAAGTTCCCGAGGTCGTGATCGATGGGGAGATCGTCGTGCTCGATGAACAGGGCGCGCCGCGATTCCAGCTCCTGCAGCAGGGCGATCGCCGCGAGATCCTGATCGTCTTCGACATCCTCTGGCTCGATGGGAAAGATCTTCGCAATCTCACCTACGACGAACGGCGAGTCATCCTCGAGAAGACGCTGAAGCGGACGCCTGCCGCGATCAAGGTCTCCGAAAAAATCACGACGTCGGGTGCCGAGGCGCTGGAAAGAGCGAAGAAATCGGGATGGGAAGGGATCATCGCCAAGCGGCGGACATCGATCTACGAGCCGCGCCGGTCGAAGGAGTGGCTGAAGATCAAAGCGATCAACGAGCAGGAGCTGATCGTTGTCGGCTGGAACCCGTCCACGGCCTCCGATCGCGAGATCGGCTCGCTGCACCTCGCGGTCATGGGCGACGACGGCGCGCTCCACTACGCCGGCAAAGTCGGCACCGGCTTCTCCGCCAAGCAGCGTGTCTGGTGGAAGGACGAGCTGTCGAAAGACGTCGTGCCGGTGAACCTGGTCAAAGACGCGCCGCGCGAACGCGTAGCCACGTGGGTCAAGCCGCGCTTCGTCGTGCAGGTGGCGTTCACGGAATGGACCGCGGACAATCGCCTGCGGCATCCGTCGTTTCTCGGGATTCGGGAAGATAAGGAGGTTGGGGAAGTGGTCAAGGAAACCGTCACGCGGAGGCGCGGAGCCGCGGAGAAG
>JBAVBF010000722.1:0-6130 GCA_049586115.1 Thermoanaerobaculia bacterium
ACCGTCGATTTCTCGAAGCTCGAGGAAGCGCCTGGCGACGCGAAGCCCCGGCCGTTCTCGATCCTCACCGACGCCCTCCCGCTGCCGCAGGTGCTCTGTCATCTGACGTACACCAGCGAAGTCGCGCATGAGTTGATCCGCGCGAATCTCCACCGCGCGCCGATGTACTCCGGCCAGATTCACGCCACCGGCCCGCGCTACTGTCCGTCGATCGAAGACAAAGTCGTGCGCTTCGCGGAGAAGGAGCGCCATCAGGTTTTCGTCGAGCCGGAAGGGTTGACGCATCCGTGGCTGTACCTCAACGGCATCTCGACCTCGCTGCCGCCGGACGTGCAGGATGCCGTCGTTCGCTCGCTGCCGGGATTCGAAACCGCGGTCATCGCGCGCTACGGCTACGCGGTTGAGTATGACTTCGTGAACCCCGAGCAGCTCGATCCGACGCTCCAGGTTCGTAATGTCGACGGTCTTTTTCTCGCCGGCCAGATAAACGGCACCTCGGGATACGAAGAGGCGGCCGCTCAGGGACTCCTGGCCGGAATCAACGCGCTGCAGAAGATTCGCGGCGCCGATCCCGTCATCCTCCGCCGCGATCAGGCCTACGCCGCGGTGATGATCGACGACCTCGTCACGCAAGGCACCGAGGAGCCGTATCGGATGTTTACGTCGCGCGCGGAGCATCGCTTGCTCCTCGGCTGCGACTCCGTTTACGAGCGACTGTCGCCAGTGTCAGAGCGGCTGGAGATTCTGGACGACGAACGCAAACGTCGGGTCGAGAAGCGAATTGCGCGGATGCGGCGAGCGAGGGATGCCGCCGAAACCACGGTAACGCCCGATCGCGAGACGTTGACGTGGCTCGCCGATGCGAACGTTTCGTTGAGTGAAAAGTCGACGATCGCCCGGCTCATGCAGCGCGCGGACTTTGACATCGCGCACTTTACTGACGCGTGCGAAAACGTGCTCCCCGAGGTTGCTGAGGCATTTCGGGCACTCACAGAGGAAGAGTCGGACGGCGTCGTCAGCCAGCTTCGCTATGCCGGCTACATCGATCGTCAGCAGCGCGAAGCGGCGCGGCAGGCGGACGAGGAAGGCGTGCAGATTCCGGCCGGCATGTCGTACCGGCTGCCAGGATTGTCGCGGGAGATGGTCGAGAAGCTGAGTTTCGTGCGCCCAGTCTCGCTCGGACAGGCCAGCCGCATCCGCGGCGTCACTCCTGCGGCCATCTCCATCGTGCGCATGCATCTGCGGCGCGGAGGAAATCGCCATGGCGACGCACTGTCATCCTGAGCCGCCGGAGCGACGTAGGCGCAACCGAAGTCGCGTAGGAGGGTCAAAGGACCCCCTCCGTGCTTGCATCGTGATTTTCCGCCGCCCCGGGCTATCAAGCAGGTCCTTCGACCGTCCTTCGGCGGCTCAGGATGACAGGCGTTCAACGGTGCAAAAACCGTGAGTCACGACGATCGGCTGAACACCTACAAGCAGGAGCTCCTGCGCTGGAACGAGCGGATCAACCTCGTCGGTCCCGAGGCGAAGGAAAACATCGACGCTCATATCGACGAAGCCGTCATCGCGGCGAACATCCTGAAACCGTCCGGAAACGTCCTCGACTTCGGCAGCGGTGGAGGATTGCCGGCCATTCCGATGGCCATCGTCTCTCGCGGTGCGCGATTTCATCTCGTCGAAGTGGACAAGAAAAAGTGGGCGTTTCTGAAACACATCGCGCGGGCGTGCGAATTGAACGCTGTGATTTACGGTGATAGATTGGCGCGCGCTGTGACGCGGTTCCCACCTGAGCTTCGATTTTCCCTGGTTACGTCGCGCGCCGTCGGAAATCCCGAGGACTGGGTGCCGTCGCTGGCGCCTTGGATGGAGCCGGGCGGGCGCGTCGCACTTTTTCAAAGCAATCCGGACGTTCCGACGATTCACGGCTTCGCAAAAAGCGAAGTCTTTCCGCTTCCTCGCGGCAATTCAAATTACCTCGCGACCCTCACGTTCCACGTGGAACAAACTGCATGACGAAGATCGTCGCATTGGCGAATCAAAAAGGCGGGGTGGGAAAAACCACTACCGCCATCAACCTCGGCGCGTCCGTCGCCGCGTGCGAACGGCGCGTGCTGTTGGTCGACCTCGATCCCCAAGCGAACGCGACCTCAGGCCTCGGCGTGACCGAAGCGAACCCGTCGATGTACGACGTGCTCATCGAGAACATGTCGCTTCGGGACATCATCCGGCCGACCGAGATCCCCACGCTCTTTCTCGCGCCATCCTCGGTTGACCTGGTCGGTGCGGAAGTCGAGCTGCGCGATGCGATCGGACGTGAGTACTACCTCAAACGCGTGATCGAACCGATCGCTGCTGAGTACGACTACGTCCTCATCGATTCGCCGCCATCGCTGGGACTCCTGACCGTCAACGGACTTACCGCCGCCAACTCCGTCCTCGTTCCGCTGCAGGCTGAGTACTTCGCGCTCGAGGGCGTCTCGCAGTTGCTGGCCACGATCGATCGCGTCAAGAGCGCGGTGAACCCATCGCTCGACGTCGAAGGCATCGTTCTCACGATGTACGACGAGCGGATGAACCTGGCGCGACAGGTCGCCGAAGAGGTTCGCAATCACTTCGGCGAGAAGGTGTACAAGACCGTCATCCCGCGGAACGTCCGGCTCAGCGAAGCGCCGTCGTTCGGCAAACCGATTATTCTTTACGACATCCGCTCGCGAGGCAGCGAGGCGTACGTCAGTCTGGCCAGGGAATTCATCCAGCGCGCGGAGAACGTGATCTGATGATCCACAAGAAAGTGCTCGGCCGCGGTCTCGGCGCTCTCATCCCGCAACGGCAGGAGGCGCCTGCGGAATCGCACGCGACGCAGGGTCTGGCCGAGATTCCGATCTCGCAGATCCAGCCGAATCCCTTCCAGCCACGCAAGACCTTCAATGAAGCGTCGATCGACGAACTGGCGCGCAGCGTCCGCGAGCATGGGATTGTTCAGCCGCTCGTCGTCACGCGCGCCGGCGACAAGTACAAGCTCATCGCCGGCGAGCGCCGTTTCCGCGCGGCGCAGAAGGCCGGCCTGGCCACGGTCCCCGTCCTCATCAAAGAGATGATGGCGGAAGGGGATGCACTCCAGATCGCCCTCATCGAAAACATCCAGCGCGAGGACCTGAACCCGATCGAAGAGGCCATGGCGTATCACCAGCTCCACGACGACTTCCAACTCACGCAGGAGGAGATCTCGCGCCGGGTCGGCAAGGAGCGCTCGACCGTCGCTAATTTCCTGAGGCTGCTCAAGCTGCCCGATCCGGTCAAGAAGCTGCTCGCATCCGGTCAGCTTTCGATGGGACACGCGCGTGCATTGCTGGCCATCGAGTCGCCGAAGAAGCAGGAGCAGCTCGCCGACCGTGTCGTCCGCAAGAACCTCAACGTCCGGCAGACGGAGATGCTGGCCTCGGAGAGCTCGCCGAAGACGGCCGAGAAGAAAGAAAAAGAGAAGGACGTCTTCACGCGCGACGCGGAAGATAAGTTGCAAAGGACTTTGCGTACCAAAGTTGAAATCGATCGCAGGCGCCGCGGAGGAGTCATTCACATCCGCTACGGCAGCGAAGACGAACTGATTCGCGTGGTCGACGAACTGATGGGAAGGCGGCGGTAGTATGGGAGGCGAGATGAAGAACAAGAGCGGTGAACTGAACGGCTTTCTCGATCGCGGCTCGTCGTTTCGCGGCGAGCTCGAATTCGAAGACACGATGCGCATCGACGGCCGTTTCAACGGCAAGATCATGACCAAGAACGAGCTCATCGTCGGCGAGAGCGCGCAGATTGAAGGGGAGATTCACGCCGGCCGCATCGCCATCAGCGGAACGGTCGTCGGCAAGATCATCGCCGCGCAGCGCGTCGAAATCCATCGCAACGGCAAGGTTTACAGCGACATCGATACGCCCGCGCTGGTCATCGAGGAAGGCGCCATCTTCCAGGGCAACTGCGTGATGGGCGACAAGAAGCCGGCCACGGTGACGAACATCGCTGCGAAGGCCTAGCTGTCATCCTGAACCGCCGAAGGCGCGCAGCGCCGCAGGACAGTGAAGGCCCCGCTCAGTGCTTGCGTTGTGCTTTCCGCCGCCCTTCCGGGTTAGCAGGCACGGGGTCCTTCGGCCGTCCTGCGGCGCTGCGCGCCTTCGGCAGCTCAGGATGACAGGTCGGCCGGATATCGCATCCGAGCCACCAGCACGATCGCCTCGGGGATCGTGTACTCATCCTCGGCGCCGAGCGCGTCTTCCCATTGAAGATCCCAGGCGGCCGCTTCACGCTCGCGTTGCGGCGCCTCGGTGAAGTTCAGTTCGCAGATGTCGCCGATGTACTCGTTCGCGTCGCGCAACGGCAGGCCGAATGTGCGGCAGACGAGCGGACGATGTTCGTACATCAGGCACTCGCCGCGCTCGTTCAGATTCGGACACGGCGTCGACGCGGTGCGCTCGAAAAACGATTCCTTCTCCGACGCAGAACAGTCGCGAAGGTCGGGATGACTCGACGACCGCACGATCTCCTGTGACCGTCGAATGATCATCTTCCGCCGCGATGGATGGAGTTTCGCCAGCCCTTCCGCGATCAGCGGCACATCGCCGGAGCCGATTTCGAAGAGACCGTAGCAGCAGAGTGAACATCCCCGTCCGCACTGCAGGTTCTGCGGCTGCGACTCACTGACGGAGCGGAAGAAATCGTCGGCGCGATCGAGGATGCGCGTGTACGTTTCGTCAGCCGATTTCTCAGACACGCGACGCACAACCGGTGAGGTGACAACCTTCTTTCCCTTGTGGTATACAACCGCCGCCTCGGGGTTGGGCGCGGCTCTCACGTGCCCGTTTTTCCGGCTCCAAACAGTCTATGCAAATCAATTTGACGCCCGATTACTCTCTGCTCGCGATCATGGTGATTTTCATCCTGAACTACCTGATCGTGCGCAAGTTCTTCCTGCAGCCGATCAATCAGGTGATCGAAGCGCGGGAAACCGAGGTGCGCTCGGCGAACGAGATTTATGAACAGTCGATGCTGCGCTTCCAGGAAGCAACGACGCAGATGGAAGAGAAGCTCCACGCTGCGCGCCACGCTGCCGCCGATGTGCGCGACCGGTTTCGACGCGAGGCTGCCGCGTACCGCACCACGATCGTGACGAAAACCCATGACGACGCCAACGGCATCGTCAGCGAAGCGGACCAGAAGCTGACGGGCGACGTCGCCGCGGCGCGGGCAAAGATCGTCACCGAGTCGGAAGCGCTCGCGCGTCTGGCCGCGGAGCGCATCCTCGGGAGGCCGGTCTGATGCGCCGCGCGATCTTCATCATTCTTCTATTGCTCGTTCCGGCAATGCTCTTCGCGCAGACGAACCACGCCAACGATGCGAACAACGTCGCGCAAGGCGCCGAAAAAGCGGCGCACGAGCAGGTACATCCCGACGAACCGCACGGCGCGGAGCATGAAGCGCCGAAAACCTATTTCGGCATCCCTGGATGGATCCTGAAGCTCGCCAACATGCTGCTCTTCCTCGGCGTGCTCGGATGGTTCCTCGGCGGGCCGATCAAGAAAGCGCTGATCGACCGGCGCGTGCAGATTCAGGCTGACGCCGAAGAAGCCAAAGCTCGTCGCGCGAAAGCGGATCAGCTCGCGGCGGACATTCAGGCACGGCTGACGCAGATCGAGAACGACGTTCGCTCTATTCAGGAACGCGCCCAGGCCGAAGGCGAGAAGCAAAAGAAAGAGTTGATCGCGGCCGCGGAAGCCGAAGCGCAGAAGATTCTGCAGTCGGCGCGGAACGAGGTCGACAATCGTCTCAAGCGGGCGCGCCACGAGCTGACCGAATACGCCGGCGAGCTGGCCACGCAGCGCGCGGAACAGATCCTCCGCGAGAAGGTCACGGACAACGACCGCGAGCGTCTCTTCGATGAGAGCGTCCGCGAAGTCGCGGGGGCGCGCTCATGATCCGACGATTCGCACGACCGTACGCCCGCGCCATCATGGACGTCGCCGGCTCGCCGGAAAAAGCAGCGACGCTTCGCGACGAGCTGACGCAGTTCGAGCAGATCCGCAAGTCATCGACGGATCTACAGCTGATGTACGCGAACCCCGGCATCGAACACGGTTCGAAG
>JBAVBF010000723.1:0-1854 GCA_049586115.1 Thermoanaerobaculia bacterium
GGTGAAGGTCCTTCGACCGTCCTCCGCGACTTCGCCTTCGGCTACGTCGCTCCGGCGGCTCAGGATGACAGCGACTACGATGTCGCCAATCCCATCTCTTTCAACACGCTTACCTTCGCGTCGATCATCACGTGATGCTCGAGGCCGAGGAGGTCGGCGAGCTTGCGGACGAGATAGTTCTCGTATTCGGTCAAACGGCCATCCGCGTAGGCCATGCGCCACATCGTTTTCACGATTTCGATGCGGTCGGACAACGTCGCGTTGCGGCGGATGAAATGCGTCAGTGCGAAATGGTCGATCGTCTGCGCGCGGATTTCGGCGGCCGCTTTCACCAGCTCCTGCGCCATCGTGTCGTCGAGCGCGAACGTGCGCTTGAGATACGTGAGCAGGTCCTCGTCCTCCTCGCGGCTCAGCGTCCCGTCCGCGTAGCCGATGTCGAGAAGTACCGCGGCCGTAGCAAGACGCAGCGGATCCTGCTGCTGTGCCGGCCGGTCGTCGGTGCAGACGCCGCCTTTGAAGCGTTGCATCAGTTTTGCGAAGGACATAGTTCGAAAGAGTGAAGAGTGAAGGGTGAAGAGTGAAAGAATACAACGCCGTGATTATCCTTCACTCTTCAGCCTTCACTCTTCACTCTTAAAAACACCATGTCCAGAGTTGACATCAATTCTCTCCCGCCCACTTCCCGCACCTGGTTGTTCGGCATCTCGCCGACGCTCGACGACACGCAGAGCCGGCAGGTGCTGCAACAGGTCGATGCGTTTCTCGACGAATGGGCCGCGCACGGCGTGCCTGTGACCTCGGCGCGCGAGCTCATCGAAGGCAGCTTCCTCGCGATCGCCGTCGACGAACGCAGCGAAACCTCGGGCTGCTCCATCGACCGCATGTTCGGGCTGCTTCGCCAGTTCGAACGCGACCTCGGCGTGCAGATTCTCGATTCGAACCGCGTCTTCGTCCGCCATGGCGATGGCCGCGTCGAAGCGCTCAGCCGCGCCGATTTTCGTGATCGCGGCGATCGCCACACCACGGTCTACGACACCCTTGCCGAACGCCTCGGCGACATTCGCAGCGGCCATTGGATCCGCAAAGCCGAGGATGCGTGGCCGGGGAAATTGCTGCAGGGGTAAATCACAAGCCCGTCGGGTGCATCACGATCGCCGCGTGGGCAGGCACGATCCACGTTCCCTTCGTCTCGATCGGAATGATGCCCGGGCCGCCATACGCGGGTGAATCGCTCGACCATTGCAATTCCCAGCGGCGCTCGAGCGGCGGTGCCAGCAGCGGCTCGGAGACGATGTCCATCCGGAGCTCGGCGCCGAGGTTGACGATGAGCAGCCGCTGCTCGTAGCGCAACGTCAGTACTTCCGGGCCGATGACCGCGCCGCGCACGCGTCCGATCATCTCCAATCGCAACCGCAGCAGATCGCGATGCAGCATCACGACCTCGGCATGCGCATCGCGCTCGCGATGATCGAGTTTGCATCGGTCGAAGGTGTCGATGTCGTCCGGCCGCGCGAGATCGCCGTGAAGCGCTTTCAGCGACGGAAACTGTTCGAGCGACTCGCGGCGCCCTTTCGCTACCGCCGCCGCGATCTCCGGCTCGTGGTCGGCGAAAAAGAGAAACGGCGCGGATGCCCCGAACTCCTCTCCCTGAAACAGCATCGGCGTATTCGGGCCGAGGAGCAGCAGCGCCGTCAGCGCGCGGAATCGGCCCGGGTCGGTGAGGTCGTGCAAGCGCTCGCCGCGCGCAGAGTTCGAGACCTGATCGTGATTCTGGAGAAAGCAGACCAGGTTCTCCGGCGGCAGATGCGCGGACGGCGTTCCGCGGCGGTCTTTCTGCCACGAGTAGTACTGGCC